>NZ_JAJAYI010000088.1 GCF_026786305.1 Cryobacterium sp. | reverse complement strand
TTTTTTATACCACACCGTCTCGCGCCCGGGGGTTTCCCCTCGCCTCCCGGGTGTATACCCCCCCCCCCCCAATCACACACCGGGCCCCAATCCGCCTTAGGGGGGCCGTTTTGTGCAGTGCCCGACAGGGGCGTGCTACTGCTGTGGTACTTCGGTGCTAGTTGCCGCCGGAGAGCTTCTCGCGGAGGGCCGCGAGTGCTTCATCGTCGGCGAGCGTGCCGGCGCCAGCCGACTCGATCGAGAAGGCCGATCCGGCCGGTGCGACGTCGCTGGGGGCAGCGATCTCGTCGTTCGCGGTCGAAACCTGCTTCTTGTGCGCTTCCCAGCGAGCCTGGGCCGCAGCGTAGTCCTGCTCCCACTTTTCTCGCTGCTCGTCAAAGCCTTCGCGCCACTCGTTGGTCTCGGAGTCGAAGCCTTCGGGGTACTTGTACTGGCCCTTGTCGTCGTACTCGGTGAGCATTCCGTAGAGCGCCGGGTCGAACTCGGTGCCGTCGGGATCGACGCCGTCGTTGGCCTGCTTGAGGCTCAGCGAGATGCGGCGACGCTCGAGGTCGATATCGATGACCTTGACGAAGACCTCGTCGCCGACCGAGACAACCTGCTCGGCGAGCTCGACGTGCTTGCCGGAGAGCTCGCTGATGTGTACGAGGCCCTCGATGCCCTCGGCAACGCGAACGAAGGCACCAAACGGAACGAGCTTGGTAACCTTACCCGGTGCAACCTGACCAATGGCGTGGGTGCGGGCGAAGACCTGCCATGGGTCCTCTTGGGTGGCCTTGAGGGACAGCGAGACACGCTCGCGTTCGAGGTCAACTTCGAGGATCTCGACGGTGACTTCCTGACCAACTTCAACGACCTCGCTGGCGTGCTCAATGTGCTTCCAGCTGAGCTCGGAAACGTGGACGAGACCATCGACGCCGCCGAGGTCGACGAACGCACCGAAGTTGACGATCGAGGAGACGACGCCCTTACGAACCTGTCCCTTCTGAAGGTTGTTCAGGAACGTCGTGCGGCTTTCGCTCTGAGTCTGCTCGAGCAGGGCACGACGCGACAGCACAACGTTGTTGCGGTTCTTGTCGAGCTCGAGGATCTTCGCTTCAATTTCCTGGCCCAGGTACGGGGTCAGGTCGCGAACGCGACGAAGCTCGATGAGCGATGCCGGCAGGAAGCCACGCAGGCCGATGTCGACGATGAGTCCACCCTTGACGACCTCGATCACCGAACCGGTGACGACACCGTCGGACTCCTTGATCTTCTCAACGTCGCCCCAAGCACGCTCGTACTGAGCGCGCTTCTTGGAAAGGATGAGGCGGCCTTCTTTGTCTTCTTTCTGAAGAACGAGGGCCTCGACCAGGTCGCCGACCTTGACGACCTCAGAGGGGTCAACGTCGTGCTTGATGGAGAGTTCGCGGGAGGGAATGACGCCCTCGGTCTTGTACCCAACGTCGAGGAGGACCTCGTCGCGGTCGATCTTCACGACGGTGCCCTCGATGAGGTCTCCGTCGTTGAAGAATTTCAGAGTCTTTTCGACCGCGGCAAGAAAGTCTTCAGCAGATCCAATATCGTTAATGGCGACCTGCTTGGGTGCCCGTACGGTCGTTGCGATTGTCATATAGTAATTGCTCCAGGATGGACATAGTCGGGCCATACGCGAAAAGACGTTCAGGTGTTTTAGATGCCCCGCGGTCCAGGAAGACCGTGGGACGCTGCGCGCATGGCAGCGGATAGGGTGCCACAAATGTGACTCTCTATCCTAGCTATCAGACTCCCCCGCAGGCAACTTGACCGAGTTGCCTGCGTTCTGGCCCACACGGATGCCCTACTTCAGCAGGGCCGACCGCAGCGTGTCGAGACCCACACCGCCCAGGTCGAGGGCGGTGCGGTGAAACTCCTTGATCGAGAAGGCTGCGCCCTGGCGTTTCTGGGCGGCATCGCGGAGCTGCTCCCAGATACGTTGGCCGACCTTGTAAGACGGAGCCTGGCCCGGCCAACCGAGATAGCGGTTCACCTCGAACTTGACAAAGCTCTCATTCATATTGACGTTTTGGCCAAGAAATTCGAAGGCGTAGTCCGCAGTCCACGGGCCAGAACCATCGGGCAGGGTCTTGCCGAGGTGAACGCCGATATCAAGAACAACGCGAGCCGCCCGCATCCGCTGCCCATCGAGCATGCCGAGGCGGTCAGCCGGGTCGTCGAGGTAGCCCAGTTGTTCCATCAGGCGTTCGGCGTAGAGTGCCCAGCCCTCCGCGTGTCCGGAGGTGCCGGCGAGCTGACGACGCCAGGTGTTGAGCTTGGCCCGGTTGTAGACGGCTTGTCCGATCTGCAGGTGATGACCGGGAACACCCTCGTGGTAAACCGTGGTGAGCTCGCGCCATGTGTCGAATTCGGTGACGCCGACCGGCACGGACCACCACATTCGGCCCGGCCGGGAGAAGTCGTCGGTCGGGCCGGTGTAGTAGATGCCGCCCTCCTGGGTGGGAGCGATCATGCATTCGATGGTCTTGATCTCGTCGGGGATGTCGAATTGGGTTCCGGCCAGATCGGCTACGGCCTTGTCACTGGTCTTCTGCATCCACTCCTGCAGTGCCTGGGTGCCGTTCAGTTTGCGGCTCGGGTCGGTGTCGAGGTAAGCGATGGCTTCGAGGACGCTCGCGCCAGGCTTGATTTGGTCGGCGACCTTCTCTTGTTCCCGGGTCATACGGGCCAGTTCTTCGATGCCCCAGTCGTAGGTTTCGTCGAGATCGATGGTGGCGCCCAGAAATCGTCGAGAGGCGAGGGTATACAAATCGCGGCCGATGGCGTCCTCGTGGGTCGCCTGACCCTCGAGTTCGGCGCTGAAAAAGGTCGCGAGCTTGTCGTAGGCGGTTGCCGAACGGCCGGCGCCGACGCCGAGATCCTTGGCCAGGGAAGCCGGCAGGGTGCCCTCATCCAAGGCAGCGTTGGCAGCGAACTCAGCGAAAAATCCGTCGTTGGCCGCATGGCGCTGCGCCTGGGCAAGCACCTCGCGCACCTGTCGGCGCGCCGGCGTCACTCCGCGTTCGATGCCGAGGCGGAGAGTCTGGATGTACCCGTCGATGGCGGCGGGCAGGTTGCCCAAGCGCGACGAGATGTTGGCCCAGTCGTCGACCGTTTTGGTGGGCATGAGGTCGAAGATTTCGCGAATCTCCTGTGCCGGTGAGGCGATGACGTTGAGGTCCCGCAACTGCAGCTCAGCGTCGGAACTTTCGACAGTGAGCGACAATTCGCTGCGAAGGTCGGTCTGCGTGACTTCGTCGACGCTGTCGACCGGGCGAGCGGCATCGAGCCGCACAATCGTCTTCTTCGCCTCGTCGACGAAGCGTTCGTGGCCGGCCGGGGAGTAATCGCCGAAGCGGCCATCGCCCTCGGTGCGGCCGATGTACGTACCCACCGTCGGGTCGAGATCGACGAGGGTGTCCACCCACTCTTCAGCGATCTGGTCGATGGCCGTCGGAGTGCGCTGGATGTCATTTGTCATCCACTGAGCCTAGAACATGACCGCGCGAAGTGAACACCCCAATTGGGGTAACCGGACGGTCAACCGCCTGAGATCAACGGCTCGTGATCAGTGTGCAGCGGCGTCCCAGTTGGGTCCGCGACCAACCTGCACCTCGAGCGGAACGAGCAGGTCTGCGGCGGATTCCATGTTGTGGGTGACAACGTGACGCAGGGCATCCCACTCCCCTGGAGCGACGTCGAAGATCAATTCGTCGTGCACCTGCAGCAGCATACGGGAGTCCATCGACGCATCCGTCATATCGGCGGCGATACCGTTCATGGCGATCTTCATGATGTCGGCTGCCGAACCTTGGATCGGCGCGTTGAGGGCCGCTCGTTCGGCGTTGTCGCGCAGCACCCGTTTAGGGCTGCCCAAGTCGGGGAACGGGCGGCGCCGACCGAAAATGGTTTCGGTATAGCCGTCGACCTTGGCCTGCTCGACGACATTCCGCAGGTAGTCGCGAACCGCGCCGAACCGCTCAAAGTAGTCGGCCATGAGTTGCTTGGCCTCTTTGGTGTCGATGCGCAGCTGCCGCGATAGCCCAAAGGCGCTGAGGCCGTAGGCGAGGCCGTAGCTCATGGCCTTGACCTTGCTGCGCATTTCGGATGTGACGTCGGACGGGTCAACCCCGAAGATGCGCGAACCGACGAAGCGGTGCAGGTCTTCGCCGGCGTTGAAGGCTTCGATCAATCCAGCGTCCTCTGACAGGTGCGCCATGATGCGCATCTCGATCTGGGAGTAGTCGGCCGTGAGTAGGCTTTCGCTACCCGCACCGGCTTGAAAGGCTGCGCGAATACGGCGGCCCTCCTCCGTGCGAACGGGGATATTTTGCAGGTTGGGGTCGTTCGAGGAGATGCGCCCGGTCGTCGTGCCGATCTGCACGTACGTCGTGTGGATGCGGCCCGTCGTGTCGATTGCTTTGTCGAGGGTTTCAACGATCTGGCGAAGCTTGGTAGCGTCGCGATGCTTGAGCAACAGATCGAGAAACGGATGCGGATTGCTGGCCTGCAGGTCGGCCAGAGCGCCGGCATCCGTTGAAAAACCGGTCTTGTTGGCTCGAGTCTTGGGCATCTCGAGCTGATCGAACAGCACGTCTTGCAGTTGCTTGGGTGAGCCGAGGTTCACCTCGCGGCCGATCTCGGCGTAGGCGGCGGCAGCGAGGCTCGCCGTGCTGGCACCGAGTTCGGCAGACAGCTCGGCGAGTTGCTCGTGCGAGACGCTGACGCCGGCCAGTTCCATATTGGCCAGGGCGAGCAGAGTTGGTAGCTCGATGTCGATCAGGAGTTTGAGCGAACCGGGGTCGAGGGTGGTTTCGATGACGGCGAACGCGCGCAGGGTGTACCAGGCCTGCGCGGGGGCGCCAGCCTGCTGGGTCTCATCGGGCACGAGCTGGTTCGGGTCGGCCAGTGGCAGGGTTTCGTCGAGGTAGCGCGACACGAGGTCGGCCAGGGTCTTGTCTGGGCCGCCAGGGCGAATGAGCCAGGCACCGACCAGCGTGTCGAAGGCGAGGCCCGCAAAGGGCAGACCACTGCGACGCAGCGCCTTCACCTGGTGTTTGGCGTCGTTCATGATTTTCGGGGTCCCGCTGGCGAGCCAGGCTTCGAGTGGGGCGTAGTCGTTGCGGTCCGGCTGCCAGGGTAGGTTGATCGTCTCGGTCGGACTGGCCAGACCGAAGCCGATGGCCTTGCCGTCCTGCACCTCAACGGTGAGGCCGAGTCCGGCTGGATTGCCCGCGATCGCACGATCGAGCCACGACTGCAGTTCTTCGTCGAGCAAGTCCTGCGCGACGGGGGCCCGCACGGCCGATTCTTCGTCGGTAACAGCGGTGGCGACAGCGGATGCTGCGGCTGCTGCGGCTGCAGGATCTTCGCCGGCCAGCTTGAGCACCCGGTCCAGCAGGGTTTTGAATTCGAGGCGGGTGAAGATGTCGCGCACGGCGTCGGTGTTCATGGCACCCCGTTCCAGCGCGGCGACCGCGATGGGCAGGTCGACGTCGGTGACGAGACGGTTGAGGCGGCGGTTACGAATCGCGTTCTCTTTCTGCTCACGCAGATTGTTGCCGACGACGCCCTTGATCTCGTCAGCGTGTTCGAGGATGCCGTCGAGGCTGCCGTACAAGCCGAGCCATTTGACGGCGGTTTTCTCGCCGACCTTGCTGATACCGATGAGGTTGTCGCTGGTTTCGCCGACGAGGGCTGCAACGTCGGGGTACTGTTCGGGATCGATGCCGTAGCGTTCGCGCACCCGCGCCGGGTCGTAGCGGGTGAGGGCGGACACACCCTGGCTGGAGGGGTAGAGCAGGGTGACCGTCTCGTTGACCAGCTGAATGGCATCACGGTCGCCGGAGACGACGAGCACGTTGTAACCGGCCTCGGTGCCCTCGACCGAGAGGGTCGCGAGAATATCGTCGGCCTCGAAGTCTTCCTTGGTGATGGTCGTGATATTCATCGCGGCGAGGGCTTCCTGCAGCAGCGGAATCTGGCCGAGAAACTCGGGCGGAGTCGCAGTGCGCGTACCCTTGTACTCGGGGTATTCCCGGGTACGAAAGGAGGCCCGGGAAATGTCGAATGCGACCGCGAGGTGGGTCGGTTTCTCGTTGCGCAGCAGGCTGAGCAGCATGGACAGAAAGCCATGGATGGCGTTCGTATGCTGCCCTGCGTGGGTCTGGAAGCTGTCCACGGGCAGGGCGAAGAACGCCCGGAATGCCAGGGAATGGCCGTCGATGATCATCAGGGTAGGCTTTTCGGAGTCCAACACTCCCCCAGCCTACAAGTGTCTTCCGGCGTGGGCTTCCTCGACCAAAGGTGACCATGTTCAATACAACTGACGACGCACTCGCCTGGGTTCAGCAACGCGGCGGAGGAGACCTGGCCGACAAGATGGGGCTGGAGTTCATCGAATTCACGATTGACCGGGCCGTGGCACGGATGCCGGTGGCCGGCAACACCCAGCCGGCCATGCTCATGCACGGCGGCGCCTATGTCGTTCTCGGCGAGTCGCTCGGCTCGATGGCCGCGAACCTGCACGCCGGACCGGGAAAGCTCGCTGTGGGCATTGAGATCAACGCCTCGCACAACCGTTCAGCGACCTCCGGGTACGTGACCGGTGTCTGCACTCCGATTCACCTCGGCCGTACGCTCACCACCCACGAGATTGTGGTCACCGACGACGCCGGGCGGCGCTGCTCGACGATTCGCATCACGAACATCATCAAGGATCTGCCCCCGCGCGTTTAGGTCGGTTCAGGGTTCTGGCTCGACCAGGCTGATAAACGCGCTGAGTTCAGCGACGCCGGCTGGCGTCGGGGGCAGGTATTCGGTGAGCGCGGGTGCATAGACCAAGTAGGCTGTCCATTTTGCCCGAGAGATGGCAACGTTGAGTCGATTCTTCATGATGAGAAACACCATGCCGCGCGGCGCGTCATCGGCCGATGACGCCGCCAGCATGACGATAGCGACTGCCGCTTCCTGGCCCTGGAATTTGTCGACCGTTCCCACGTGATTGCCAGGGTATCCGGCGACGGCCAGGCCGTCCCGCACCAGAAGCCGCTGGGCGTCGTCCGGGGTCACGCCGATGACATCCGCCTCGGTTAGAGGGTCGTTCACCCGGTCGGTGGTCGGGTCGGTCCACCGGCGGCCGAGGACATCGCGGATCAGTGACGCGACGGCATGCGCTTCTTCGGGCGAGACGATCGCATTGCCGACGTGCTCGACCGGGATGGCGTGCAGTCCGGGTTCGATTCCGGCCAGCAGCCGGGTTGCGGCAATCGGGTTGACGCGCAGCAGGCCGGCGTACGACAGGCGGGAAACGGGAGCGGTGACCGCCGGATGCCTGCGCGGGCTCTCGCTCAGAAAATAGCCGAGGTCAGCCGACAGCACGTCGAGCCCGGCCACGACCCAGTTGAGCGCAGACTGGTCGATCGGCTCGGGGTGCGCACCAAATTTCTGAAATCCCAGGCGGTACCGCCGGTAACGAAAACGGTGGCGGCGTGGTCGAGGCCGGAGATCAGCTGGCCGTCCTTCGGCAGCGCGGTGAAGGTAGCTCGAGCAGAGTCGGCGCCGGTTTTGGGAACTTTTCCAACGAGGTCGGGCTCCAGCCCGGCCAAGACGACGTCGCGCAGCAGGTTCTCCACGACCGCGTGGGACTGGGCGACGACGCCGATCTTCCAGCCGTATTGTTGCACGAGCGCAGTGATGACGTGGGCGCCGAGGGGCGTTTTCTAGCCGTCGTTGCAACGCTGGAGTTTGGAGACAGCGATGGATGACAGTTCACGAAGCCGCAAGAAGGGTGCCGGCGCGCTCCCTATGGCAGAGACGCGCGTTGAATATGCTCGGTTGATGAGTCAAGGAATCACGAACGCCGAAGCGTGTCTGCAGTTGAAGATTAACCGGCGTACGGGCATGCGGTGGCGGTTTGGGCGAACCGTGAAGCAGGGGCACGGGCACGGGCACGGGCGCACGAAAACCTATCCGCCGATATCCATGATCGCCCCGTCCATCATTTCCCCGCGGTACCTCTCTGAAGCCGAGCGGATTCAGATCGCTGATGGGGTGCACGCCGGCACGACGCTGCGCCAGATCGCGGCTGGTCTTGGACGCAGTCCCTCCACGATTAGCCGGGAGATACGACGTAATAGCGCTCCGAGGTCGGGGCGGTACGCGCCTCACGCAGCCGAAATTCGCGCTGCTGTCTCACGAAAACGCCCGAGACAGAGCAAGATCGCCGGGAGTGCGCCGCTACGCACAGCGATTGAAACGTTGCTGAAGGAGCAGTGGAGCCCGAGACAGATCTGTCACCAGTTGCGCATCGACTTTCCCGGCCAACCGGAGATGCACCTCGTGCACGAAAGCATCTACCAAGCCCTCTACTCGCCGCACACCAGCGGGATCGCGCGCGGGATGACAGCACATCTGCGCACGGGTCGCCGTGGACGGTTGCCACGCCGAACAGGCTCCGCGCGGCGCTCCCGTTTCTCGGGGCCGCTCTTGGATCAACGTCCCGCTGAGGTTGATGATCGGCTTGTACCCGGTCATTGGGAAGGCGACCTCGTGTGTGGGGCGTTCAACCGCTCGGCCATCGCCACACTCGTGGAACGCACCACCGGTTTCCTCATGCTCGTGCATTTGAACGGCAAGCACGATGCCGTCAGTGTTCGCACACACGTGGGCAACGCCATGTCGGCACTGCCGCCGCACCTGCGCAAATCACTGACCTGGGATCAGGGCTCGGAGATGGCCGAATATCAACAGTTTCAGGACGACACAACCATCCCTGTCTACTTCTGTGACGCGCATTCGCCGTGGCAGCGCGGCTCTAACGAAAACACCAACGGGTTGATTCGCCAGTACTTTCCCAAGGGAACCAATTTGAACCTCCACAGTCCAGAACGTCTGGCGGAAGTCGCCGCGAAGATCAACACACGGCCACGGGAATCACGCAGCTGGGAACCGTCCGGACGGCACTTCGATAGGCTCAAAGAAATAGCCCGCATTTGATCGAGTGTTGCGACGTTCGCTAGAAAACGCCCAGTTTGTCACGGCCGCCGACAGACACCATCAGCGGCACCAAGACCGATCGACCAGGCTTGACGAAGGCGCTCGAACAGCTCCGCGCCGGCGACACTCTCGTCGTCTGGAAACTTGACCGACTCGGCCGCACCGTGAAGAACCTCATCGACTTCACCGAACAACTCCACCAAGACGGTGTTGGCTTCCGCTCGCTGACTGACCAAATCGACACCACCACCCCGGCCGGCCGGTTCTTCTTCAACATCATGGCGTCGCTCGCGCAAATGGAACAAGAACTCACCATCGAACGAACCCAAGCAGGTCTCGCCGCCGCCCGCGAAAAAGGCCACCTCCCCGGCCGGAAACGCATCATGACCGAAAGCAAGATCGCATCAGCAATAAAGCTTCTCGAAGCAGGTATGACACCACCCGACGTTGCGCGTGACCTGGGCGTCTCCATTGCCACGATGTACCGGTGGATCCCCGCCCACGGAAGGCCGTAATTCCAGCCACTCCGGAGCACTCGGCTGCGGCCGCCATCAGACTCGTAGCGTGGTTTTTATTCCGTTCCGTGATCTGACCCCAAGAGAGTTTTACCCACGGCATCAGTCGCGGTTATTGGTCACTCGTGGGTCCATGTGCTCGGGCGGTTCCTGATTGCCATAAGTGCGCAGCTAACGACGACCAGCAAGGAAAGAACGATGAACGCTAAATTCACCGGTCCAGGATCTTCTCCACCTGCCACTGCAATCGCTCGCGGTACGCCCACAACGGCGGAAATTAGTCCGACAACGATGTAGAAGGAAAAAGCGTTCTTGCGGCTCATTTTTGTATTTCGTGCTTAGCAAAGATTGGAGATCAGGAAGGCAGGGGCTGCAGTTGCAAAGGATATAGCTCCTGCCACACCAACTATTACGCCTCCCACTCCAGTAGCCACAAAGGGTGACCCGACAAGGGTGACTACGCCTGCAACTGTGGCGATATTCCCAAAGATAGTCCCAGCGTCAGCAGCACCGGGTGCGCACGCAAGTCCTTGCGCTCGTCAAGTTTTTGAGACAGTTCGATGTGTTTTTCTTCTATGCCGCAGCCAGTTGGCGGCGGTCTTGGTAAGCGGCGAGAGCGGCGGCCAGCTGTAATCCTCCGTTGTGGGAGTGGGGCCGTCGCCGGTTGTACC
>NZ_JAJAYI010000087.1 GCF_026786305.1 Cryobacterium sp. | reverse complement strand
CCTTGCGACCCCACCCACACCTGGCGCCCCACCCACACTTGGCGACCCCACCCACACCTGGCTCCCCACCCACACCTGGCGACCCGCCCACACCCACCGCGCCAACAGCCCCAGCCCAAAACCCCACTGGCGCACCTGGAACGCCTGATCCGCCTGAATTCGTGATTTGCCGTGATTCAGTTGCTGTGTGCGACCAGCGCTAGTGAAACACCGCCCGGGATACCACGGTCACCTCGAGCGGCACACCGTCTGGAACAACGAGGGTCAGCACGGGTGGGCGCCACCACGAGCGCAGCGTCACCGACGCGCTCTGACCGTCAGCGGATGCCACGCTCGTCACAGTGAGCGCCTCGAACGATCCGTGCGGAACGAGGCGCAGGTACTCGTTCACCGCCGCCGTTACATCGTCCGAACGCAATTGCGGCCGCGGCCCCACCACGCCGAGCTGCACGGCACCGAGGGTGAACGCCTCGGACCCGGCGAGCGACGCCCCATCGGCGAGGCTCAGCAGCCGCTTGTGTTCGAGGTAGAGCGACGTCGCCGACAGGGCCACGAGCACCAGACTCAGGGCCAGAAAGCCATAGAAAATAATGAGCAGCAGGGTGGACCCGTCCTCGTTCGACGCGGTTGGCAGGCGTCTGCTCATCCGAGCCCTCCAAACCGGGACACGATCTGCGTCGACGCCGCCGTCATCGGCACACGTACACTCTGGTTCAGTGCGAGCAGGTCGGGAACCAGCGGCAGTGCAATGTCGATGTGCACCGTGACCGTCACGAGCCCCCGGCGGGTCAGACAACGACTCGCACGACCAGCACACTCGATCTGTACCTCGGCATCGCCCGGGTCGAGACCGTAATCCTCAAGCGCGAACGCGACCGCTCGGCGGGCACGCACCGTCGCCGTGACCTCATCCGGGGACTGCGCGTACACCCGGGCCGCCTGCCGCGCGGCACCCTCCACGGCGAGCGCACCACCCTGCAGGGCCGACAGCGCGAGCACCAAATAGACGAGGGGAACCAGCAGAATCATGCCCGCCGTGATGAACTCGAGCGACGCTGAGCCCGCCTCCCGTCCCCGCAGCATGGCGCGAACGATTCCGCTAATCGAGCGATTCGACCGCAGCATGAGCCACCACCTCCAACCCGCGCGGAGCACCGAGCAATCCCATCAGCGGTAGCGGGGCGATCACTCGCACTTCGACGGTGGGAAACCCAGCACTCGCGCCGTACTGCGCCACGACATTCGTTGCATACGTCGCTCCAATGGCCGTCGTGATCAGATCCCGCGTGCGTTGGGCCCCCGCGGGCAGGCTGCTGTCGGCGAGCGTGGCATAGCGAGCGCCCTCGGCAGCGGCGTCGAGCACGGTGTTGCGAATGTGAAGCGCGAGGGCCAATTGCATGACCATGAGCGTCAGAAAAGTCAGCAATGATGCCACCATGACAAATTCGGCCACGGCGGAACCCGCCTCGTCCCTGAGCCGGTCGAGGTGTCGCCTCCGCTTGCCGAGCTCGTTCATGCGACCCGGTCAGAAACTGCTGACGCGGTCCATGGCCTGTTGGAACACCCCGCTGAGGGCGGGGCCGGCGAGTCCCCAAATGATCAGGACCAAACCAGCCGTCATGAGCGTGATCAGCACCCAGCCGGGCACGTCACCCGTTTCGTCTCGAACCAGACTGTGGAGGCGGAGCATGAATCGGTTCATGGCATTCTCTTTTCTCGTGAGCGTGGACGGTGCAGGGGCAGTGCAGAAAAGCAGGTAGAGCGGAACGTCAAAACCCGGCCTGAAGCACAACGAGCCCGGGGAAGACAGCAAACAGTACGGTCATCGGAAGAATCAAAAAGACGAGCGGCACGAGCATCGCGACTTCTTTCTTGCCGGCCATCTCAAGCAGCGTGCGCTTGGTCTGATCCCGGGAATCCTGCGCTTGCGCCCGCAACACCTCGGCCAGTGGTGACCCCCGATCCAGGGCCCCGGTGACCTGGTCGACGAACCGGGTCACTTCCGGCAACTGGATGCTCCGCGCCAGTGACTGCAACGCCGTCCCGATCGGAACCCCGGTATGCACGTCGGCGATCACACCGGCGAATTCTCTCGACAGCTCCCCCGAACTCGTGTGCGAGACCCGTCGGATCGAATCGAGGATGCCTTCCCCGGCCGACAGCGACAGGGTGAGGAATTCAAGAATGGTCGGCAGCTCGCTGCGCATGCGGGCCAATCGTGCGCTGGCTGCCCGCTGAAGCAGCCAGTCCCGCAGCATAGCGCCGCCGACCGCGGCCACGAACGGCACCACCAGGCGGGCGGGCAGGAGAAGCTCGGGCAGGGCAACGATGGTGATAACCGTTCCGGCAGCAAAGGCCAACAACGCCCAGACGAGTTGCAGCGAGCGAAACTCCTCGACGGTCTTCACCGACCCCGCCTGATTCAGACGCCGCGTAATGGTGTCGCTGCCGCCGAGAAGACTCGACAACCCACGGGTGAGCGCGCCGAACAGCGGCGAGAACAGGCTGCCCAGCACGGGAATCGGGTGCACCGTTCGCCGGGCGACGATGCGGCGTGCTTCCGGGGAAATATCGAGGATGTATGGCACCACCCGATCAATCAGGCGGGGCCGGGTCAGCCGCGGCGTCAGGCTCACGAGCGACCACAACCCCAGGCCGAGGCCGGTTCCGCACAGCACGGCCCAGCCCAGTGCCGCGCTCATTGGCGGCACCACTGCCGTTGAGACTGTTGCGGGGTACCAGTTGGGGTCATGCCTGAATGATGATGCATCCTCGCCGAGCGCGTCAGAGTTATCCACAGGCCGAAATTCACGAGAACCATCGGCGTTCCTCCGGCAGTCGACCGAGGGCGATCATGACGCGGTAGGCGATGACCGACAGGGCGAGGCCGCTCGCGATCACGACGACACCGGCCGGCGAGTTGTAGGCGATGGCCGCTTCGGGGCGCGAGGCGAGCAGAATCAGAATGATCCACGGCGCCGCGACGCCCAGACGGGCCGCGTTCACCACCCACGACTGGCGGGCTTCCACTTCGAGCCGCACCGCGGAATCCTGTCGCAGCCAGGCTGCGAGGCTGCGCAGCACGACCGTGAGGTCGCTGCCGCCGACCTCCCGCGCCATGCGCAGGGTCTCCAGAATGCGATCGGCGACCGGGTCGGCGAGGGAACGTTTGAGCTCATCAACGCAATAGCTGAAATTGCCGGTGGCTCGGTATTCACGCTCGAACTGGGCGAACGCGATGCGCGTTGCGACCGGCCCGGTCTGGGCGAGACTGCTCACGCTATCGGGCAAGGCCAGCCCGGAGCGAAGCGCCGACACCAGATGGTCGACGACGTCGGGCCAGACCGTGCGATTGGCCCTGCGCCGCGCCGCCGCGCGCCACGACACGATCAGCCATGGCACTAGTAGCCCGGCCAGACCAGCGACCGCGCTGAGCGCGAGAACCGCGAAGACTCCGTGTACCAGGGCAGCGGATGCCACACCCACGATCACCGACAGCGCCAGGAACGCCGGCACCGGTACCGACCGCAGCCCGCCCTGAACCAGGCGCACCCGCATCCGCTCGCCGACCCCGGCCCGCTTGGGCGAACCGGCCGGCCACAGGAACGGCGCGAGCACCAGCACAAGCCCGCTCCCGAGCACGCACCCCAACGCGAGAATCATGCGGCCCCCTGCCGCAACACCTGCGCGGGGTCTACGCCGGCAGCACGAAACTTAGCGAGCTTGGTGGGATGCGAACCGGTCGGTTCAAGGTGTCCGTGCGGGGAGAGAAACAGGGGGCTCGCCTCGATGGTCGAGCCCGCCAACTGGCCGCTCGGCGCGATGATCTCGGTGACCCGGCGGCGGCCGTGCCGATCAATCTCGCAGTGCACGACGATATCGATGCAACCGGCCACGGTCGGCAGCACGAACGACGAGTCGATATTACGGCCGGCCAGCAACGGCAGTGTCGAGAGTTTCGCGAGCGCGTCCCGGGCGCTGTTGGCGTGAATTGAGCACATGCCGGGTAAACCACTATTCAGGGCGATCAGCAGGTCCAGGCTTTCCGCCTCGCGCACCTCGCCGACGACCAGCCGGTCGGGCCGCATCCGCAGCGATTCCTTGATCAGTCGGCGCAGGGTGATCTCCCCGGTTCCCTCCAGGCTCGGCTGCCGGCACTGCATGGCGACGACGTCGCGGGCCGACAGATCGAGTTCGAAGGTTTCCTCCACCGTCACGATGCGTTCGCCCGGCCGCGTCGACGAGAGTAGGGCGTTCAGCATCGTCGTTTTGCCGGTCTGGGTGGCGCCGGACACCAAAATGTTCTGGCCTCCCAGCACGCAGATCCGCAGAAAATCGGCCGCCTGCTGGGTGAGCGCGCCGAGCCCGACGAGCTGGTTCAGATCGCGGATGCGCCGCGTGAACTTGCGAATATTCACCGCCCAGTGCTTACGCGTGATGTCGGGAATCACCACGTGCAGCCGGGAACCGTCGGGCAAGGAGGCATCGACGAACGGCGACGACAGGTCGACCCGGCGACCGGAAGCTTGCAGCATCCGCTCGACCAGGTCGCGCACATCCTGCTCGCCCAGCAGGAGCGTGGTCAGCTCGGGTACCCCGTCGCGTGCCACGAACACCCGGGCCGGGCCGTTGATCCAAATTTCTTCGATCTCGGGATCGTCGAGAAACGGCTGCAGCACGCCGAAACCGGTGAGCGCCGCCACGACCTCACGGGTGGCCTGATGCTCGTCGGCGATCATCGGGGCGAGCCCGCCGAGCGCCCGCTCGCTGTAGCGGCGCAGTTCGTCGCGCACGTACTGCTCCACCAACGTGTTGTTGGCTGCAAGGTCCACGCCCTCGCGGCGCACCCGCAGTCGCACTTGCTCTGTAATGATACGAACGGCTTCGGTCATCCCCGAATGATGGCCTCATTTACGATTCTTCGTGCAAGTTCTCCACAGGGCTTGATTCTCGGTGCTCTGAACAGCAAAAATAATCGCAACGGATGCCGCGGCATCCGTTGCGACCACCGGTGGCCGCACCCGCGTTGCCGACTCAGGGTCAGCGGGCCGACCAGCCACCGTCCATCGTGTAGCTCGAACCGGTGACCATGGCGGCGTCGTCGGAGGCAAGCCACGCCACGAGCGAGCCGACCTCGACCGGTTCCACCAGACGCTTGATCGCGCTCTCGGTGAGCATGATCTGGCTGAGCACCTCCGACTCCGGGATGCCGTGCACGAGTGCCTGGTCGGTGATCTGCTTCTCGACCAGCGGCGTGCGCACATAGCCGGGAGCCACACAATTGCTCGTCACCCCGTGCGCGCCACCCTCGAGGGCGGTCACCTTGGACAGGCCCTCAAGCCCGTGCTTGGCCGACACGTAGGCGCTCTTGAACGGCGAGGCGCGAATACCGTGCACCGACGACACGTTGATGATGCGCCCGAAATTCGCCGCGTACATCTGCGGCAGCACGGCCCGAATCAGCAGAAAGGGTGCCTCCAGCATGAGCGTGAGAATGTTGCGAAAATCGGCTGGCTGGAAATCCTGAATCGGGTTGATCCGCTGAATTCCGGCGTTGTTGACCAGAATATCAACGCCGTTCAGAGCGGCGGCGAAAGCGTTGTCGGTGAGGCCGTCGGTATCCATGAGGTTGACGGTCCAGATTGACCCACCGACCTCCTCGGCCAGGGCGGTCGCGCCGACCGTGTCAATGTCGGCAACCACGACGTGCGCGCCGCGGGCGGAGAGGGCCCGAACGACGGCGGCGCCGATTCCGCTCGCACCGCCAGTGACGAGGGCTCGGCGCCCGGCGAGGGGCTGTTCGGCGGTTCGAACGGGCGAAGCGCTGACGCTGACAGCGTCGGTGAGATCAGTCATGATGTTCCTTTGGTTGGCGATCGCTGCACGGGCAGGTCGGCCAGACGCGAGGCACCAACGGTGCCCCGCGTCTTGGACCACGGGCTACTCCGTCGGGCTAGTTCGCTTGGCTGACGGGCTCGAGCCCGTGCTTGCGAGCATCCACGGCATCGACCTCACGCAGCGACACTCCCTTGGTCTCCTTGAGGGTCACCACGGCGACCACCGTGATCGCGCAGGCGATCATGATGTAGATCGCGACGGGGACCCAGGTATTGTATTGCTGCAACAGCGCGGCGGCGATGATCGGCGCCATCGAGCCAGCCAGAATCGAGGTGACCTGGTAGCCGAGCGATACACCCGAGTACCGCATGCGAGTCGGGAACATTTCGCTCATGATGGCGGGCTGGCCCGCGTACATCAGGGCATGGAAGCACAGCCCGACCGTGACGGCGAGAATGATGAGCACCGGGTTCAGGGTGTCGAACATCGGGAACGCAAAGAACGCCCAGGACGCACCGAGTACGGCGCCGGCGAGGTACACGGGCTTGCGGCCCACGCGGTCTGAGAGCCGACCGACCTGCGGAATCACGATGAAGTGCACGACGTGGGCGATCAGCAGAGCGATCAGCAGCTGGCCAGTGTCGTATTCGTGCACTGTTTTCAGGTACACGATCGAGAAGCTCACGATGATGTAGTACAGAATGTTTTCGGCGAAACGCAGGCCCATGGCACCGAGGATGCCCTTGGGGTACTTGCGCACAACCTCGAGCACGCCGTAGTTGACGGCCTTCTCGGCCTCAACCTGGGCGCGCGCCTCGAGAAAGATCGGGGCTTCACTGACGTGGGTGCGAATGTAATACCCGATCACGACGATGATCGCGGAGAGCCAGAACGCCACACGCCAGCCCCAGCTGAGGAACTGCTCGGGCGGAAGAATCCAGGTCATGGTGAGCAGCACGATCGTGGCGAGCAGGTTACCCACCGGAACGGCGGCTTGAGGCCAGCTCGACCAGAATCCTCGGGACTGGTTCGGGCTGTGCTCGGCGACGAGGAGAACCGCGCCACCCCACTCGCCACCGACGGCGAAGCCCTGAATGAAGCGCAGGGCCACGAGCAGCGCGGGAGCCCAGTAGCCGATGGTGTCGAAGCCGGGCAGGCATCCCATCAGGAAGGTGGCGGCACCGACCATGATGATCGTCACCTGCAGGGTGTGCTTGCGGCCGAGTTTGTCACCGATCTGACCGAACACGATGCCACCGAGCGGCCGGGCGATGAACCCCACCGCGTAGGTGAGGAAGGCGGCAATGATGCCGTCGAGTTCACTGCCGGCGTTCGGGAAGAAGACCGTGCCGAAGACCAGGCTTGCGGCGGTGGCGTACAAAAAAAACTCGTACCATTCCACGACCGTTCCCACCATGGAGGCGGCGACGATCTTCTTCAAGCCGGATTTTTCGGTTTCGCTTTCGGCGTTTCGCGTGGCCGTGACGGAACCGGCAGCCCCAACGCGTTGGTTGACACTCATTGTCTGTCTCCTTTGTGTCGTCGATGACACGTCGTTGGCCTGAGGATTGCGGAAGAGTTCGGTCGCAGCAACGAAAGCACGACTTGACTGAGTATTCACGCACGACGAGCGGGCAACAAGAACCAAAACGACAGAGCGCGTGTGCATAATTGCAGATATGACCTTTCCGCTGGCTGGCACCGCCCCCCATCCCGATGATCTGCTCATCTTTCTGGCCGTCGCCCGCACCGGCCGGTTCACGACCGCGGCGGAGAGCCTCGGACTCAACCACACCACCGTGTCGCGGCGTATTACCGCGCTCGAAAAAGCCCTCGACGGTCGCCTGCTGGCCCGCGCCGTAGGTGGGTGGGAGCTGACCGAACTCGGGGAACGTGCCCGAACCGCCGCGGAGGGCGTGGAATCCGCCGTCACTCTGCTGCGCAGTTCCGACGCTGAGGCCCTGCAGCTCTCCGGCGTGGTGCGCATGTCGGCGACGGACGGTTTCAGCGCCTACATCGCCGCCCCCGCTATCGCCGCCCTTCAGCGACAGCATCCGCTGTTGCGGGTTGAAATCGTCACCGTCACCCGACGCGCCCTTCAGCACCGTTCGGGGCTGGACATCGAAGTCGTCGTGGGTGAGCCGCAGGTGCACCGGGCGGAGTCGATTCTGCTCGGCTATTACAACCTGGGAATGTACGCCTCCCGTCACTATCTACAGACGAACGGAACGCCGAAAACCATTGCCGAGCTGACCGAGCATCCGCTCGTCTATTTTGTGGATTCCATGCTTCAGGTCGACGACCTCGATGCACCCCGACGACTGGTGCCGCAGATGCGGGAGTCGCTGAGTTCCACCAACGTATTCGTGCACGTAGAAGGCACCCGGGCCGGCGCCGGAATCGGTTTTCTACCCTGTTTCATGGCAGATCAACACGCCGACCTGGTGCGCCTGCTGCCGCAGGATTTTCAGGAGCGCCTGCCGTACTGGATGGTCCTGCGTACCGATTCGTTGCGGCTGCCGGCCGTGGCGGCGCTCGTGGCTGCGCTCCGTGCCCAAATGAAGTCCTATGCGGCCGCGCTGCTCGGTCACGACACCCTCGGAGTCACTGCCAGTACAGAGCCAGCCAACTAGACTAAGACCACACCCGCGGGAGTGGTGGAATTGGCAGACACGCAGGATTTAGGTTCCTGTGCTTTCGAGCGTGGGGGTTCAAGTCCCCTCTCCCGCACATGGTCCAGATTTCAGCACTCGACGGTCAGTTAAACGACGTTCTCTCACACACGGGCGCCGTGTTGTTCTACCTGCTTGTTTGGGGCCTGGTCTTCGCCGGTACGGCACTTTTTCTGGGTGTGTTCATTCCGTTCATCACCGGTGACTCGCTGCTGTTCGGCTCCGGACTGGTGGCCGCCTCCACGGGCAATATCAACGTTGTGATTCTGGTCATCGGCACCGGAATCGCGGCATTCCTCGGCGACCAGGTTGGTTTTCTACTCGGGCGTCACTACGGGCGCGGATATTTGGAACGGCACGGCGGCGGGCGCACCCGGGCCGCGATCATCAAGACCGAATCGTTCTACCGAAAATTCGGCTGGTGGTCGGTGGTCATCGCCCGGTTCATGCCGTGGGCTCGGGTGTTCGTTCCGGTCGTCGCCGGTGTTGGTCGCATGAACTACTATAAGTTTCTTTCGAGCAACCTGCTGGGTGCGTTGTCCTGGGGCGTGGGGCTCACGCTCATCGGCTACTACGCTGCGACAATCCCCGGCGTCAAGAGTGCGGCCTACATTATCGCGGGCGTACTCATCACGGCCTCGATTGTGGTGGGGTATCGAACCTGGCGCATCGACCGGACACAGCGGCGAACGGATGCCGCCGCTCAGGATCGCGAAATCAGCACCACAATCGGCTGACTCCGCCCCGTTTCAGGGGGTCGTAGCCGGGTAATTTCTCACCATTAGGCGATACCCTGTGTCTCGGCATCCGCCGTCGTTACCCGAACGTCTGCCCACCGCCGACTGGAGTTCACCCGCGTGATTCACACCGCTCTGATTCCCTGGCTCGATCCGACACACATCATTGAGTCGGCTGGTCCGTGGGCGCTGCTCGTCGTCTGCGCGATCGTCTTCGCCGAGACCGGCCTGTTGGTCGGGTTTTTGCTGCCGGGCGATACCCTGCTGATCATCACGGGACTGCTCGCGTTTCCGGCGGCCGGCGTCATCCGGATCGATATCTGGTGGGTCGCCCTCGCCATCGGGTTCGCCGCCTTCCTCGGCGGTGAGGTCGGCTATCTGATCGGCCACAAGTTCGGTCCCCGCGTCTTTGAGCAAAAGGAATCCGGTCTGTTCAGCATCAAGAATGTGGATCGCACCAATGCGTTTTTTGTACGGTTCGGCGGGGTTGCCGTCATCGTCGCCCGGTTCGTGCCGATCGTTCGTACCTTTGCACCCGTCGCCGCCGGTGTCGGCCACATGGACTACCGCAAATACACCCTGTACAACCTGATCGGTGCCTTGCTCTGGGGCACCGGCCTGACCTTCGGCGGGTACTTCCTTGGTTACATTCCGCCGGTGGCCGATTTCGTCACGAAGTACATCGACATGATTCTGCTCGGCGCGGTCGTCGTCACCCTTATTCCCACGGTGTATCACTACGTGCAGTCGGTCGTGAAGGCCCGTCGGCTGCGCGGCCAGCCCACCACCGCGACGGGCAGCCACCTGCTCGACCCCGAAACGTTCAAGACCAACCACACCGGTCGCCACGAGGTCTGATCACTTCAGCGGTGCTGATGGTCTTCGTGTTCGGCGTGTTCGGCCGGTTCCAGCTGGAAGGTCGAATGGGCGACGTCGAAGTGCACGGAGAGACATCCCGACAGCTCGTCGAGAAGGGCGTCGGTTCCGGAAGCGAGCACTGTCGGCTCGACGACGATGTGGGCGGTGAACACGTGGGCGCCGCTCGTGATTGCCCAGACGTGCACGTCGTGCACGTCGACGACGCCAGACGTTCCGAGCAGGTGGCGGCGAATCTCGCTCACGTCGGTGTCGGCCGGCGTTGACTGGCTGAACACCCGCACAACGTCGCGCAGCAAGAAGTAGGCACGCGGCACGATCATTCCGGCGATGCCGAGCGAGGCGATGGCATCCGCTTGGGCAAAGCCGGTGGTCAGAATAATCATGGCGGCAACGATGACGGCGACCGATCCCAGAGCATCGCCGAGCACCTCCAGGTAGGCGCCGCGCATGTTGATGGACCCAGCAGCGGCGGGGCGCAGCAACACCAGTGCGGCCACGTTGGCAGCAAGTCCGATGATGGCGACGAGGAGCATCGGGGTGCCTAGGACCGCTGTGTCGCTCGGGCTGATGAGCCGGGTGATGGCCAGGATGGCGACTACACCGGCCACGCCGATCAGGATCAGCCCATTGATGAGCGCGCCGAACACTTCGGCGCGCGCAAAGCCAAAAGTGGCGCGGTCGGTGGCCGGCCGTGGCGCGCCCCCCCGGGGGGGGCCGGGGGCGGGGGGCGCCGCCCCCACCGCCCGCCAAATAAAGGGCGCGGGG
>NZ_JAJAYI010000086.1 GCF_026786305.1 Cryobacterium sp. | reverse complement strand
GGTACCACCACCACACCATCAACAGCAACGGCTGGAAAATCCGCATAACCAACGGAAGACCCCAACTCCTCGGCCCCCTCCTCTGGGACCCCACCCAAACCTGGCGACCCGCCCACAGCCACCGCGCCAACACCCCCAGCGCCAACACCCCCAGCCCAAAACCCCACTGGCGCACCTAACAGCCTGGCGCACCTAACAGACGTGTGCCCCATCGAGCCGGGCGACGTCGATCGGCTACTTCGCGCCGACAGAGACCGTGGGGCTACCGAGGGCTGCGGCTGGCATCTCGGCCGCGAGGCGGTTGGCCTCTTCGATGAGGGTGGCCACGATCTCGGACTCGGGCACGGTCTTGATGACCTCGCCGCGCACGAAGATCTGGCCCCTGCCGTTGCCGCTCGCGACACCGAGGTCGGCCTCACGGGCCTCGCCCGGTCCGTTGACGACGCAGCCCATGACGGCGACGCGCAACGGCACGGTCATACCCGCGAGCCCGTCGGTGACATCATTGGCGAGCTTGTAGACATCCACTTGGGCCCGGCCGCAGCTCGGGCACGAGACGATCTCAAGCTTGCGTTCGCGCAGGTTGAGCGACTGCAGAATCTGCAGGCCCACCTTGATCTCCTCGACCGGCGGGGCGCTCAGTGACACCCGAATGGTGTCACCGATGCCCTCACCGAGCAGAATGCCGAACGCGGTCGCGCTCTTGATAGTGCCCTGAAAGCTCGGTCCGGCCTCGGTCACACCGAGGTGCAACGGCCAGTCACCGCGTTCGGCGAGCAGACGGTAGGCCTTGACCATAATCACCGGGTCGTTGTGCTTGACCGAGATCTTGAAGTCGTGAAAATCGTGCTCTTCGAACAGGCTCGCCTCCCAGACGGCGCTCTCGACGAGCGCTTCGGGGGTGGCCTTGCCATATTTCTGCATGAGGCTCGGCTCGAGCGAACCGGCATTCACGCCGATGCGCAGACTCACGCCAGCGGCCTTCGCCGCAGCGGCGATCTTGCCAACCTGGTCGTCAAACTTACGAATGTTGCCGGGGTTCACACGCACGGCGGCGCAGCCGGCGTCGATCGCCGCGAACACATAGTTCGGCTGGAAGTGGATGTCCGCGATGACCGGAATCTGACTCTTCTTGGCAATGATCGACAGGGCCTCAGCGTCGTCACGCGTGGGCACCGCCACGCGCACGATGTCGCAGCCGGTCGCCGTGAGTTCGGCGATCTGCTGAAGCGTCGCGTTGATGTTTGTCGTCGGAGTAGTCGTCATCGATTGCACGCTCACCTGAGCATCGCCACCGACCAGGACCTTTCCGACCTTGATCTGACGGGATTTACGTCTGGGAGCGAGTACCTCAGGTACTTTAGGCATCCCCAAGTTGATAGCAGCCACACACCTAGCTTACGCGCCGAGCTGGGGCCGCAGCTGCGCGGCCCCGCCCATGCCTCACAGCGCTCCTGAACTACAGCGTGATCTGGTCGGGCGAGATCGGCTGCGTCGCCGACTGCTCGACTGCACGGTCGAATTGGGCGAGGAGGGCCTCCAGGAATGCGGCCGGGTGCTCCAGGTGCGGCGAGTGTCCACAGTCGACCAGTTCAAGCTCGGTCGTATCGCCGCCGCCCTGCTCGTAGGCGGCCAGCACGGCCCGAGTCTGCTGGATCATCGGCTGCGGCGGTGCCGCGTCGAGCCCGGGCCAGCCCGGAATCACGCCGAGCTGCCCGAGGAAGTTCAGGTCGAACAACGACGTGTCAGACACGATCACATCGTCGCTGCCATGCACCCACAGAATGGGTGGCTTGTCAGCGAGGTCGACGATGGCACTGGTGTTGAAGTAACGCGGCACCATTGTGTTGAGCACGCCGTTCGTGCCCGGGGCGAAACCGGGCCAGTTTGCCGAAGCGGATGCATCGCCCGGGTAGCTTCCGGGGCCGGTCGCGGTGGTGAGCATCGATTCAACCCACACGTCGTCGAACTCTGAACTGAACGGCGGCTTGACGTAGGCGGTCTGGTAAACGGTGCGCGGGCAGGTCTGCGCGTCGGCCGTGCGGTCGCCCGAGGCGAGCCGGGCAATGAAGTCCGGGTTGGCGCCACCGGCGCCGGCCCCGGCATCGTCGGGGGTGAGCCGCACACCCTCGGCTCCGCGGGTGCCACCGAAACCGTACGGCGAGACCGGTGCCACGAGGGTCACGGTTGAAACCTGTGCCGGGTGGTCGAGCAGAAACTGCATCAGCACTCCCCCGCCCATGCTCCAGCCAACGAAATGTGCCCGGTCAATACCGAGCTCGGTCAGCACCGATGCGACATCGTCGGCGAAGTCACCGAGGCCGCGTCTGGCATCGACCGGCAGCGTCTCGCTCGTTCCGAAGCCGCGCAGGTCGATCGCCAGGGCGCGTATGGTGCGCGGCAGGGCCAGCATCAGCGGCTGCCAGAACAACGACGACGACACGTTGCCGTGAATGAACACGACCGTGTCGGACGGGTTGGTGGCCGGTCGTTCGAGCACGCCGGCCTGGAGCCGAGCGGTGCTGATTGTGTGCTGGGTGATTCCGTCGAAAACGGTGTTCATCATGAGCGAAGTCCTCTCTGACTTCTCGGGATTTATCGTTGGTCGAGCTGGTCGTTGTTCGTTGGTCGAGCTGGTCGTTGTTCGTTGGTCGAGCTGGTCAGTGATGACGGATGCGACGTGCCCGGCTCCACGGTCGCTCATCACGATCGTGTAGTGGTTGACGCCGTCGACCTCGTGCCGGCGGAGGGCTGGCATCCGCTCGATTGCGGCATCGACAGCGGCCCGGTCGTAGAGGGCGGTCGACTCGTTCAGCAGACCCCGCGGTGCACGCAGAAAATCCATCGGCAGACACAGTTCCGCCAGGGCCTCCGCATACCCGTCAGACCCGTTCAGCTGCGTGACGTTCTCGGCGACGGCCTCCAGCCGGGCGGAGGGGTGCAGATTCGGCGCCGTGCCGTCGAGGTCGTAGTTCGCGAACGTGCCGACACGCTCAGACCAGTCCGTCGCAAAAGCCGGGTGCGCCCGCCAGAACTCGGCATAGGCATCGCGGCTCGCAAACGTTCGGGACAGACGCTCGGCGGCCGGGCCGAGCATGAGAAGCGGGTCAATGCCGTCTTCACGCAGAATCGGCAGGCCCCCGTCGACGAGCACGAGGGACTGAACCCGATCGGGGTGCAGGTGGGCGAGCCACACGGCGACGAACGCGCCCATCGAATGCCCGACCACGATGGCCCGATCAACCTCAAGAAAGTCCAGCACTGCCGCCAGGTCATCGGCATGCTGGCGCAGACCGTACGGCCCCGGCAGGTGGTTGCTGCGGGCGCGCCCGCGCAGATCGGGCGCGATCACCCGGGTGCCGGGCAGCTGCTCGGCCAGCCACGGCCAGGTCAGGTGCGAGGCGGTGATGCCGTGAACGGCCAGTACGGGCGTGCCAATGGTTTCGCCGGCACGCCACTGCCCACCATGCAGGCTGCCGCCCGAGATCGGCGCCTGAAACGCACGGTAGTCGTTAGTGCCGCCTCGGCTGCTGCCGGTCGTAATCCGATAAGTCATTGCCCCGCGTTTCTCATCGTCCCGCCCACCACCACCACAGCGAATGCCGCCGCCTGCACACCCGAGCGACGATGATGCCCCGGCGAGATGAGCCAGCTGAAGTCGCCGGCCTGCCCCGCCACTCGCGGCCCGGCATCTACCCCTCGTGAACGAGGAGCTGGGCTGCTGCCGAACCAGTGAACAGAAACGTGGGCCTGATTTCAGGTATAGGAAATCTCTTTGGTTTTGTCGGTACTGTCAAGGGGTAGCCGCCCCCGATGAAAAAAACACAGCCAGCAGTGACAAGCTGGTTCAGGGCGCGTTCTCGGTGAACGCCGGCTCAAAAAATTGACAAAGGAGTCCCGATGACCGAAATCGACGTCGTAATCTTGGCCGGTTCACGCACCCCGCAGGGTCGCGTGAACGGACAGCTCGCGAGCCTCACCGCCGTTGAGCTCGGGGCGGCAGCTATCGCCGGGGCGCTCGCGCGGGCCCACGTCGCGCCCGAACAGGTCGACTTCGTTCTGATGGGGCAGGTCTTGCAGGCCGGTTGCGGGCAGAACCCGGCCCGGCAGGCCGGCGTGGCCGCAGGCATCCCGTGGAACGTACCGGCAATGACCCTCAACAAGGTCTGCCTCTCGGGTCTCGCCGCGGTCATCGACGCCGCCCGCCTGGTGCGCCTCGGTGAAGCGGATGTCGTTGTCGCCGGTGGGCAGGAGTCCATGTCGCGGGCGCCGCACCTGCTGCCCGGTTCCCGCCAGGGCTGGGCCTACGGCACCGTGTCGGCGCTCGACCACGCCGCGCATGACGGTTTGTCAGATGCCTTCGATGGCCTCTCGATGGGGCTCTCGACCGAGAAGTCGATCGCCTCGCTCGGGCTCAGCCGCCTCGAGCAGGACGAGATCGCGGCCGCGTCCCACCAGCGGGCCGCGGCTGCCGAGGCTGCCGGCGTGTTCGAGGACGAGATCACCCCGCTGAGCGGGCAGCAGCGTCGAGGCGAGCCGCTGCTCATCTCAACCGACGAGGGCGTGCGCCCCGACAGTACCTCGGCGACGCTGGGCAAGCTGCGGCCGGCGTTCGACCCCGCCGGCGCGATCACGGCCGGCAACGCTGCCCCGCTCAGCGACGGCGCAAGCGCCGTCGTGGTCACCAGCCGCGCCTGGGCCGAGAAGCACGGGCTCAGCTGGCTCGCCGTGATCGAAGCCTCCGGCCAGGTCGCCGGGCCAGACAATTCCCTGCACTCGCAGCCGTCGAATGCCATCGCTCACGCCCTCGCACGTCAGGGCTGGTCGGCCAGTGACCTCGACCTGATCGAGATCAACGAGGCCTTTGCGGCAGTCGTCGCACAGTCGTCGAAGGATCTCGGCGTGACCAGTGACGTGGTCAACATCCACGGTGGCGGCATCGCCATCGGTCACCCGATCGGCTCTAGCGGCGGTCGCGTTGCGCTGCACGCAGCGCTCGAACTCGCGCGCCGCGGCAGCGGAAAAGCCGCGGTCGCCCTGTGTGGCGGGGGCGGCCAGGGCGAAGCACTGCTGCTCTCGCGCTAGGGATCGACGTCGAATGACCGGGCCCGTTGGGCATAGGTCAGTGATCACAGCAACGGCGCACCCGACGCGTAAGAGAACCAGGCGATCTGGTCGTAGAAGTGCCGGCTCATATCGTTGTCAAACACGGTCGGCGGCGAACCAATCCCGTTTCTGCGAATCGGCTGGTGTCGCCTGCCATCTGGGCGTGAGGTAACGACAGGCCCGCAGATTCTAGGTCTTGATCAACAGATTTGACGCGGTATTCGGTGGAACAACCTCGTCGAGAGCTGCGCGCAGACCGCCCAGACGCTGATCAACCTCGACGGGGACGTCGACTCGATCGGGTGATGGTGCGGGGCTGGCATGGAACACGTTCCTTCGAACTCGAGCTGTTCACTCGAGCCGTTTCGCCCAAGCTATTTCCGGGAGCACGCTTTTCCCGGCGCGCCGCGCCATCAATCCGTCCGGAAGATCCGCACGCCACAGGTACTCCCCGCGGCTCAGCTGGACGGCGCCTGCGGGCCCGGGCGGTTGGGGCGGAGTACGTCGAGGCGAGCGCGATATTCGATCTCGCCGATGTCGCCCTGGGCGAATCGCTCGGCAAGGATCTTTTCGGCGCTGCCGACGGCCTCCGCTCCCCCGGGCCAGCCGGGATGGCCGTCACCGCTGCGTATTCCGCGACGCCAGCGGCGGCCGAAGGGGGCATCGTCCTCAGCCGGTGCTGACCAGCCCGGCCTCATCGGCGACGATCACGAGTTGTACCCGGTCGCGGGCCGCGAGTTTGCTCATGATGCGCGACACGTGCGTCTTGGCGGTGAGCGGGCTGAGAAACAGCCGTGCACCGATCTCGGCGTTGGTCAGGCCACGGCCGACCAGGGCGAGCACCTCGCGTTCGCGATCAGTCAGGCTCGACAGCAGCGAGGCATCCGCTGCCACGCGCAGGCCAACAGCCATGCGTTCGAGAAGCCGCCGGGTCACGCCGGGCGAGAGCAGTCCATCGCCCGCGGCAACGACCCGCACCGCTCGAATCAGCTCGGTCGGTTCGGTGTCTTTCACGAGAAACCCGCTCGCCCCGGCCCGAATGGCCGGGGCGACATACTCGTCAAGCTCGAACGTCGTCACGATCACAATGTGGGTTGCGGCGTTCAGTGGGTCACCGGCGATCTGCTCGGTCGCCCACAAGCCGTCACCGTTCGGCATGCGGATGTCCATCAGCACGACGTCGGGGCGATGCCGGGTGACCTGGTCGACCGCTTCACGGCCGGTGCCGGCCTGGCCGACGACCGCAATGTCGGCCTCCGACTCAAGCAACGCGGCAAACCCCGCCCGAATCAGCTGCTGGTCGTCGGCGATCACCACCCGAATCATCGGGAACTCCAAAACGGAATGCGGGCCTCGATGCGCACGCCGCCGGCGCCACCGCGAGTGACCCACAGGCTGCCGCCGTTGAGCTCGGCGCGCTCGCGCATGCCGAGCAGTCCGCCGCCCGGCACGATCGGGCCATCCGGCGCCCGGCCGTCATCGGTCACCGTGATCAAATAGCTGCCCTGCTCAGGGCCGAGATAAACGGATGCCTTGCTCGCGTTCGCATGCCGCAGCACGTTGGTCAGTGCCTCCTGGCAGATTCGGTACAGGGCAAGCTGGGTCGCGGCGGGAGCCGCCTGGGGCGCATCGAGGGCGTCAACAAAATCGACCGTGAGGTGCTGCGCACGGAACGAATCTATCAGCGCGGGCAGCCCGGCCAGGTCGGGCTCCGGCGAGAGCGGCGCCTGGCCCTCATCGGCACCGGTCCGAAGAATCCCGAGCACCGTGCGCACCTCGTCGAGGGCATTCTTACTCGTGCTCTTGATGCTCGCAAGCGCCTCGGCCGCCTTCTCGGGCTGGCTATCGATCAGGTGCAGCCCGACCCCGGCCTGCACGTTGATCTGCGACAGGCTGTGCGCGAGCACGTCGTGCAATTCCCGGGCGATGCGCACCCGCTCGCGCTGCTCAGCGGACTGCCTTCGGGCATCCACTGTTCGACGCACCTCGGCAAAACGCTCGGTTCGAGAGCGGAGGCCCTCCCCGGCGCCCATGATCACCGCGAGCGCGAGCGTGGTGAACGCCACCCGCATCGGGTGCAGGCTGGGGCTGACGAGGCTCGCGGTGAGAATCGTCACGACCCAGACCGAGCCGACCGAGCTGTAGACCCAGACCCGGGCGCCGCGCACGATTCCGAGCACAATCGCGAAGACAAGTGCGATGGAGGGCACGCCGATGTCGGGCCGCACGAGCACGAGCGCGCCGGCCGCAGCGGCAATGACCAGGGTGACCGGGCCGGGAAACCGGCGGGCGACAACGAGGGCGAGGGGACCGATCAGGGCGAGTGCAACGGCGAGAAACCAGCCAGCCAGGGCCAGGCCGGGGCGGTCACCGAAGAACTCAAACGGCCTGTGGTGGCCGTCGAAGCCGCCCAGCATGTCGCCACCGGTGTCGCCAGAGCCGAAACCGGGGCCGCGCCGCCCTGGCCAGGCGAGAATCGCGACGGCAGGTACCTGCACGAGGAACGAGATGACGACGGGCAGCCAGAGCCGGGCCCGCCGCGGAATGCCGGAGCCGTGGCCGCCGGAGCCGGCCCGACCACCAGCATCCGGTCTGGGCCGGTCGGGGTCGTACCACGCTGCATCGGAATCCCAGTGTGGTGGCATGACTCGATGCTACTTGCGAAACATACCGCCGACATCCGCCCCCAGCTGGGGTCGGGCAGGCGGAGTACGCCGGTGGGAGTAGTGGGGTTGGGCCGGGCGTGCACCAAGGACAGGCAAGGGCGCACGGCGGAGAATACGCGTACTCGGCCCCGCGGCGGCCCCCACGAGCGAAAATCTTCGAGCCAACGACGTCGGCATGAACACAACTCATAGAATTTCGTTACGCGAGCCGCCCTGCCCGGGCCCGCACAATGAATCCCGGCATATTGGCCGCTTTTGCCGGGGAACTACCCGAAGAAATTGATCGGCTTGACAATGTCAGCGTAGATGAGCAACAGACTCATACCGCCGAGCAAAATCACGACCGCGAAGGTCAACGGCATGAGCTTGGCCATGTCGACCGGCCCCGGGTCTGGCCGTTTCAACAGCTTCGCGAAGAATCGACGGATGCCTTCCCACAGCGCCCCGGCAACGTGACCGCCGTCGAGTGGCAGTAGGGGTACGAGGTTGAACACGAACAGGGCAATATTGAGCGAGCCGAGAATGCCGAGCATGCTCGCGACCTTGGTCGCGACCGGGATCGTGTCGATGCTCGCGATTTCGCCGGCGACGCGACCGACACCGACCACGCTGATCGGACCGTTCAGGTCGCGCTCCCCCGGCCCGAACGCCGCATTGGCCACGGCCACGAGCCGGTCGGGCAGGTTGAGGATCATGTGCACGACGTTGACTATGTTGTCGCCGACCAGGGGCAACACGGCGGTCGCCGGCTGCGGCACGAGTTCGCCCGCCGCTCCAATACCGACGAAACCAACCTCCTCGGTGACCAAAGCGCCGGAGGCATCCGTTTTGATCTTGTTGGCGTCGGTGTACGCGTTACGTTGGGTGAGTTTGGGGGTGAGGGTGAGATTCACGTTCGCCCCGGCACGTTCCACGACCACCGCGAGGGTCTGCCCGGGCGACGTTCGGATGATGTCGGTCGACTGCTTCCAGCTCGTGATGGCTGTTCCGCCGATGCTGACCAGTCGATCGCCGGGCTGCAGTCCCGCGGCAGCACCGGGCGAGGCTTCATCGGTGGCGGCGCAGGCCTGTCGGTCGCTCGATGCGGGCAGCACGCACTCGCTCACGCTGCCGACAGTCGTGCTGATCTGCGCCGTGCCGAACCCCATGAGCAAAATGGCGAACATCACGATCGCGATGAGCAGGTTCATGGTCGGCCCGCCGAGCATGATGACCACGCGCTTGTAGACGGGCAATTGGTAGAACGCGCGGTGGTCTTCGCCCTCGCCGATCGTCTCCGCACTGGCCCGGCGGGCGTCGTCGACCATGGTCGACAGGGCGCTCGTTTTCTTCTCCGGCGCACCCTCCTGCACCATCTGATCGAAGAAACCGGTGGTGGTGCTGCGGGGAGCTCCGCCCTTCTTGGAGGGTGGAAACATACCGATCATGGCAATGTAGCCGCCCAGAGGAAGGGCCTTGACGCCGTACTCCGTCTCGCCCTTCGTGCGCGACCAGATCGTGGGCCCGAAGCCGATCATGTACTGGGTTACCTTGACGCCGAACAGTTTTGCGGGCACGAGGTGGCCGATTTCGTGCAGGCCGATCGACACGGCCAGCCCCACGACCATAATCGCGACGCCCAGAATGAACAGCAGTACGGTTTCCACAGTCGTAGAGTAACCGCATCAAGCTGCAAAGCGGCTGGCCGTGCGGGCCGATCCCCCCGATTAGGAAGCGCATGTGGTTTGCTAGAGAGCGGACGCACCTGGAGGTGCCCTTGACTTACGAACCTGTTCCCACGCAGCAGCTGCCCGCGCTATCGCCACAGCCACTCGGCCCGGTCGGCAGCCTGTTAGCCGACCGTTTTCTGGTCGAGAGCCTGATCGGCACCGGGGGGATGGCATCCGTTTACCGCGCGACGGACACCGCGCTCGGCCGCACCGTGGCCGTCAAACTGTTTCGCGCCGACGGTGGCGCCTCCGAGCCCGAACGTCAGAGCGGTGAGATCGCCCTGCTCGCGAGCCTGAACCATTTCGCGCTGGTCACCCTGTTCGACGCCGGTACCACCAGTGATGCTGGCGCCCCGCGCACGTTCATCGTGATGGAACTCGTCGACGGCCCCGACTTGCGTACGCGCATCGCAGAAGGCCCGCTGCTGCCAAGCCTTGATGTGGCCGAGATGGGCGCCGATCTTGCCGAGGCGCTGCACTACGTGCACGAGCAGGGCATCATTCACCGTGACGTCAAGCCGGCCAACGTTCTGCTCGCGCCCTCCGGCTTTCCGGGCCGCAGCGTGCACGCCAAGCTCGCCGATTTCGGCATTGCCCGGTTGCTCGATGAGACCCGGCTCACGGCGACCGGGTCTCTTCTCGGCACGGCGAGCTATCTCAGCCCGGAACAGGCCCTCGGTGGTGCCATCGGTGCGCCAACGGATGTCTATTCGCTCGGCCTCGTTCTGCTCGAGTGCCTTACCGGGCTGCGCGCGTACCCGGGAACAGCCGTGGAATCGGCGATGGCTCGGCTGCAGCGACAGCCCGAGATCCCGAGCGAGCTCGACCGGGACTGGGCTGCGATACTGCGCTCGATGACCGCCCGCGACGCCGCCGACCGGCCGACCGCCGCCGAGGCAGCTCTGCAGCTGCGCGCGCTGGCCACCGGCAACCCGGAGACCGACGCACCCACCCTGCTGTTGCCGACGAGTGCCCTCAGCGACGCCGCACCGACTGAAATTCTGACGAAGGAACCGGCACCGCAGCCCAAGCCAGCAACGGCGGCTATCTCCTGGAAGCAGACCGGGACCAAGCCCGTACCGGCAGCACGCAACCGCGCGGCCATCTTCTGGATCGTAGCGGCCGCCCTCGTTGTCACGGCGATCGTTCTCGGTGCGCTGCTCCTGCGCGGCGGCGACGAGCCGGCAGTGGTTCCGCCGAACTATCCGGCGGTCGACGGCACCCTCGGAACGCATCTCGAACAGCTACAGAAAAGCGTGAACCCGTGAATCGACGTATGCGCAATCGCCTGACCGTGACCGTCTCCGGACTACTCCTGCTGCTGCCGCTGGCCGGCTGCGCTGCCGAGCCGGTCGACCTGCACGCTTCCACGGCCAAGAATCTGCAGGCCGCGATGCTCGACATCACCGAGGCGGCCGCGGCCGGCGACTTCGGCGACGCCCAGTCGCTCCTGACCCACATGCAGGCCAACCTGCGCACCGCGGCCGCAGCTGGCCAGGTGAGCGCCGAACGGTCGGCGTCGATCCAGTCCGCCATCAACCTGGTCAGTGCCGATCTGACGGTGGAGATCGACGCAGCCGCGGTGGCCGCCGCAGCCGCTGCTCAGGAGGTCGCCGACGCGGCGGCCCTCGCCAAGGAACAGAACGCCGAGGACCGCGCCGATGATGCCAAAGACGCGGCCGAAGAGGCCGCCCAGAAGGCGCGCGATGCCCGCGAGGAGTGCCGCAAGGACAAGGACAGAGTCGGCGAATGCAACTAGGGTGCGTCAGCCTGCGCGTATGAGCCGATCGGCGGCGGCCCGAGCCCAGCGCTCGGCCTCAGCGAGCGACTCCCGGGTGAGCGCACCGTCGTGTTCGTGGGATTCGACCACGTGCAACACCGTGTCGACGATGTCCAGAAAGCCGATGCTCCCGGCGTGGAAAGCCGCAACGGCCTGCTCGTTGGCTGCGTTGAACACCGCCGGATAGGTGCCGCCCCTGCGGCCGACCTTCTTGGCCAGTTCGACCGCGGGAAAGGCCGCGTCGTCGAGCGGTTCGAAGGTCCAGCTGTGCGGCACGGTCCAGTCGATCGGGGTGCCGACCGCGGCAACCCGATTCGGCCAGTCCAACCCGAGCGAGATCGGCAGCCGCATGTCGGGCGGGCTGGCCTGCGCGATGGTCGACCCGTCGACGAATTCAACCATCGAGTGCACCACGGATTGCGGGTGCACGACGGCGTCGATACGGTCGTATTCCACGTCGAACAGCAGGTGTGCCTCAATGATCTCCAGGCCCTTGTTCACGAGGGTGGCAGAGTTGGTGGTCACCACGAGTCCCATGTTCCAGGTCGGGTGGGCGAGGGCCTGAGCGGGGGTCACCCGGGCGAGCTGCTCCCGGGTGAAACCGCGAAACGGCCCACCGGATGCCGTCAGCACGAGTCGACGCACCTCATGCTGGGTTCCCGCGAGCAAGGCCTGGGCGATGGCGGAGTGTTCGGAGTCGACGGGCACAATCTGCCCGGGCGCAGCGAGCGATTTGACCAGGTCGCCACCGACAATGAGCGACTCCTTATTGGCCAGGGCCAGGGTACGTCCGGCTTTCAGCGCAGCGAGCGTCGGTCCAAGGCCGACCGACCCGGTGATGCCGTTGAGCACGACGTCGGCGTCGACGTCCCGCACGAGCTGCTCGGCAGCATCCGCTCCCAAGGCGGTGTACTCGACCTGAAAGTCAAGCGCCTGCGCATCGAGAAGTTCGCGGTTGCTGCCGGCCGCCAGACCGACCACCTCGAACCGTTCGGGGTTTGCACGGATGACGTCGAGGGCCTGGGTTCCGATCGAGCCCGTAGACCCGAGGATGATTACTCTCTGCACCTCTCCATGCTACGTGCACGCCACGAGTGGCGTAGTGTCAACGAGTGACCGGTGCCAGAGCAGAACCCGACGACAATGATGCAACCGTCACCAGAGACAGCGATTCCGCAGCCGTCTTTGCCGACGGCGCTGCCGACGCCTCCTCCGCAGACCTACCCGACGATCGGGAGCGCGTGAAGCGGCCCGGTTTCGTCTACTTTCTCGGCTACGGCATCATGGCGCCCGTCGCCCGCATTGTGTTTCGCCCACGCATCCTCGGCCGCGAGAATATCCCGGCCACCGGCCGCGTGATTCTGGCGAGCAATCACCTTTCCTTCATCGACAGCATCGTCATTCCGCTCGTCGCCACCCGGCGGGTGCAGTTTCTGGCCAAGTCGACCTACTTCACCGGGACCGGCTTCACCGGCTGGGTCTCGCGCACCTTCTTCACCGCGATCGGCGCGATCGGCGTGGAACGCGGCGCCGGGCAGGCCGCGCAGGCGGCCCTCGATGAGGGCCGCGCAGTGCTCGACGCCGAGGGTGCCTTCGCGATCTACCCGGAGGGTACCCGCTCACTGGACGGCCGCCTCTACAAGGGCCGAACCGGTGTCGCCTGGCTCGCCCTCACCACGGGTGCCGTGGTCGTTCCGGTCGGACTTATCGGCACGCAGGAAATTCAGCCGGTGGGCACCAAGGTGCCCCGCATTCGCAAGGTCACCGTGAGCTTCGGCGAACCGCTCGACCTCAGCCACCACGGCCAGGCAACGTCGGGCAAGGCCCGCCGCCAGGCAACGGATGAGATCATGGCGGCCATTCACGGCCTGTCCGGCCAGGAATTAGCCCATGCCTACAACGAATCCCCGCCGGTCGGCACCCTTAATCGCCTCGCCCATCGGGTCTTTCCGCGCGAACGCCTGTAGCGACAAGGATCTGCTACGGTCGGCGGGCCCAGCCAACAGTCATAGGCTGGATCAATGACTGCAACGTATTCGGTGCCCCAGCAACGCAAGCTCGTGACGGCTCTTCCCGGCCCCAAGTCGGTTGAGCTGCAGGCCAGGCGGGAGAAGACGGTGGCCCGCGGCGCCGGAACCCTCGCCAACATCTATATGGACCGCGGCGCGGGAGCCATCCTGGTCGACGTTGACGGCAACCAGATCATTGACCTCGGCTGCGGCATTGGGGTGACCACGATCGGTCACGCGCATCCGGAGGTCGCGGCGGCAGCATCCGCTCAGGCAGCGAAGCTGACCCACACCCTGTTCACCGTCACTCCCTACGAGAACTACGTTGCCGTTGCCGAGAAACTGGCCGAGATCACCCCCGGCGACTTTGAAAAGCACTCGGTTCTCGTCAACACCGGCGCGGAAGCGGTGGAGAACGCGGTGAAAATCGCCCGCAAGTTCACCGGGCGCCGGGCAATCGTGGCCCTCGACCATGCCTTTCACGGCCGTACCAACCTGACCATGACGATGACGTACCGGCCTTGGCCGGAACGCGCCGGAATGGGCCCGTTCCCCGGCGAAATCTACAGCGTGCCGACGAGCTACCCGTTCCGCGATGGTTTGAGCGGTCTCGAAGCGGCCGAGAAGACCATCGACTACATCAACACCCACATCGGGGCGACCGAGATCGCGGCGTTCTTCGTCGAGCCGATTCAGGGCGACGGCGGCATCGTCATCCCCGCACCCGGCTACTTCACGCGCATTCGAGAATTCTGCACGGAGAACGGCATCCTCTTCGTTGCCGATGAGGTTCAGGCCGGCATCGCCCGCACCGGTGTCTGGTGCTCGATCGAGCACCACGACGTCGTGCCCGACCTCGTCACCACGGCCAAGGGTATTGCCGGCGGCTTTCCGCTCGCCGCCGTCACCGGCCGCGCCGATATCATGGATTCGGTGCAGCCCGGCGGCATCGGCGGCACCTTCGGTGGCAACCCGGTCTCGACCGCAGCCGCCCTCGCGGTGTTCAACCTGATCGAGCGCGACAACCTGCTCGGCGAAGCGCAGCGGGTCGAGGCTGCACTGTGGGCACGCATCGGCGACTGGGCCGAGAAGTTCTCCATCGTCGGCGAGGTGCGCGGCAAGGGTGCGATGTTCGGCGTCGAACTCGTGCACCCCGGCACCAAGAAGCCCTACCCGGAGGCGCTCACCGCCGTCATCAAGCACGCGACCACGAACGGTGTCATCGCGCTGGATGCCGGCAGCTGGGATTCCGTGCTGCGCATCATGCCGTCCCTCGTGATCTCCGACGAACTCATCGACGACGCCGCGACAGTGCTCGAAGAGGCCCTCACCGCCCTCGTCGCCGCCTACCCCGCGTAGTCACCCCGCCACGATCCCGTCGGTGATGTCGACCGACTGGGTCGGCAGGGCAATGGCCGACGGACTGATGACGACCAGCGCACCGGCGGACTCGCGCATCATTGTCCCGCCGCCGGCGCGGTGGATGCTGTCGGCCCGGGTGCCGGCTCCCCCGCCTCGGGCACCTCGACGAGCGGCTGCACCTGGGCGAACGGAAACGGCGCTGGTACGGCATCCGCTTGGTAGACCTGTCCAAGAGAATCGAAGGTGTAGTCGATGTCCGTTGACGACACCCGGCGCAGCGGGAACACGTTCCAGCCGCTGCCGCCCGGCACCATTTGGCTCGGCACGACCATGTCCTGCTCGCCGGCCGCATCAAACTGGGGCAGATAGTGCGTGTCGGCCGGGTCGTTGACCACGTTGAGCGCACGCCCGTTCTGGTCGAACAGCTGCACGTCGGTGAGCGGCTGACCGTCGGCGTCATAGGCGAATACGTTGGTCACCTCCTGGCCGTTCTGCATGAGTCCCGGTGCGATGTACGGGTTGTGGTCCTCGACCGCGCTGTTCTGCGCGCTGGCTTGATGCGCCGTGACAATCAGCACCAACGGCAGCGCGAAGACCGTGCACACACTGGCCACGGTGCGAAATCCGGAAAGCCAGCGCCAGGGCAGCCACCGGCCGCGACCCCATTGCACGCTCAGAATCACGAAGGCCACGAGCACGAGCCAGCGCACCGGATCGGATGGCACTGTGCTGATCGCGCCTCCCAAAAAAATCTCCGCGACCACATAGACGACCCAGCCGCGCACGACCCACCACAACGGGCGCAACACGACCAGAAAGTCGAGCAGTTGGCTGCCGGCCGCACTCGAGCGGATGCGCCGGGTGGCACCGGCTCGCATCGCACCGGTCCGGGTGCGCAGCCGTCGCAGCCGCGACACCCGAACTGTGGGCGCCACTCCCCGCACGGGAAGCCCGGCGGCAGTGCGTAACTCGTCGGCGTAGACGACAGGATCGCCCAGCTCGCAGTCGGACGCAGCGGCGTCGGCAGCATAGAAATCGGCGGCCTGCTCCGTCAGGTCGGCCTCGAGGCCGTCGGTGAGGTCGTCGACATCGTCGATCGGTAGATCGTTCAGGGCTGCTCGCACGGCCAAAGCGAAGTCACGAATGGACCGGGTGGTGGTGGCGGTGTCGCTCATGAGTTGTCGCCGATCGTGCGTAGGTGAACGGTGGGTAGCGGCTTCTCGAGCAGCAGAGTGAGGGTGTCGGCGAAGTGGGTCCAGTTCGCGCGCTGTTCGGCGAGCATGGCTCGGCCGTGCGGGTTCATTCCGTAGTACTTGCGGTGCGGTCCGCCGTCCGAGGGGACGACGTAGCTCGACAGCGCCCCGGCGCTGTACAACCGACGCAGGGTGCCGTAGACCGAGGCATCCCCGACCTGATCGAGCCCGGCGGCGCGCAAGCGGCGCACAATGTCATAGCCATAGCCGTCGTCGTCGACGATCACGGCCAGGACGGCCATATCGAGCACCCCCTTGAGTAACTGGGTGGTATCCATCGCATCCCCTTCGATCGGTCTGGGCGTCCACGTGCGCCTTCAACGGATCCCACACTACTATGTAAACCGCACTACCACGTCAAGCGTAACGGGGTCAGTCCTCGCCGAGCCGTGAGTTGGGGAGCGTTACGCCGTTAGATGGTGGTGACCGGTTCGTGTCCGACCGGAAAGTTCATCGACGCTCCGATGAAACACTCACGAGCTGCCTCGGCGTGCAGTGACTGCGCGAGCTCCACCTGGTTCGGGTCGGAGATGGTGACCCGGGGGTGCATGGTAACCGAGACGAAGCGGCCACCGCCGCCCGAATGTTGTTTCATGACGCCAGCCGCGGCATCCGCATAGGCCGTGACGACGATGCCATGGCGCACGGCGACGTGCAGGTAGGACAGCATGTGGCACTGACTGAGGGCGGCCAGCAGCAGCTCCTCGGGATTCCACCGTTCGGCGTTGCCGTGAAAAGTCGGGTCGGCCGAGGCTTGGATGACTGCTTTCTCAGCTGCACCCCTCCCGGTCGGCGTGATCGTGTGCTCCCGGCCGTACTCGCGATAGTTGCTCGTTCCGGTTCCGCGATTGCCGGTCCATTCGATCTGCACCGCGTAATTGTGTTCGCCGATCATGGCTCCCCCTTGAATCTGTGGTGTCCTCAAGATTCTCGCACCCCAACCCACGCGCCACGATGGATCGACACAGTTAGGAATGGATCGACACAGTAAGGAATGGATCGACACAGTAAGGATAGGTACAGTTGAAGCACCATGACTGACACCCTCACAAACTCCGCCGCCGTTGCCATCGCTACCTACCCGGTAGCCCAAGAACGAAAGATCGTGACCGCTATTCCCGGTCCGATCTCGGCCGCGTTGCATCAGCGACGCCGGGCGGTCGTCTCCGACGGCGTCAGCTCAATGCTCCCGGTATACATCGCCAAGGCCAACGGCGCAATCGTCGTCGATGTTGACGGCAACCAGTTCATTGACCTCGGCGCCGGAATCGGCGTGACCACCATCGGCCACACCGAGACCAGCGTCGTCGCCGCTGCCGTCGAACAGTCTCAGGATTTTATCCACACCCTCTTCACCGTCACGCCGTACGAAGAGTATGTGCGCGTCGCCGAGCTACTCGCCGAGCACACGCCTGGTAATTTCCCGAAGAAGAGCGTGCTCATCAACTCCGGCGCCGAAGCCGTCGAAAACGGCGTGAAGATCGCCCGCAAGTACACCGGCCGCCGCGCCGTCGCGGTGCTCGACCACGCGTACCACGGTCGCACCGTGCTGACCATGGCAATGAACTACAAGGCCATGCCCTATGCCACCGGGTTCGGCCCCCTCGCCAGCGACGTCTACCACGCCCCCAGCTCCTACCCGTATCACGACGGTTTGAACGGAGCGGATGCTGCCGCCCGCACGATCGCCTACCTCGAGAAGGTCATCGGCGCGAGCGACCTGGCCTGCCTCGTTGTCGAGCCCATCCAGGGCGAGGGCGGCTTCATGGTTCCGGCCGACGGTTACCTGCCACTGCTGCAGGAATGGTGCACCGCAAACGGTGTCGTCATGATCGCCGATGAGATTCAGAGCGGCATGGCCCGCTCCGGCAAGTACTACGCGAGTGAGCACTTCGGCTGGATCCCCGACCTCGTGCTCAGTGCCAAGGGTATCGCCGGCGGCTTCCCGCTCGCCGCCGTCACCGGCCGCGCCCAGATTATGGATGCCTCGCAGCCCGGCGGCCTCGGCGGCACCTTCGGTGGCAACCCGGTCTCCTGCGCCGCAGCGATCGCCGTCTTCGACGCGATCGAGGCCAACAACCTGCTCGGGGAGGCCCAGCGCATCGAGAAGTCCCTCACCGCGGGCCTGACGGCGTTGAAGAACAAGTACGACATCATCGGCGAGATTCGCGGTCGCGGCGCCATGATGGCCATCGAGCTCGTACAGCCCGGCACCGGCGACACCACGAAGGCACCCAACGCCGCCGCGGTGAGCGCCATCTCCACCTACGCCGGCCAGCACGGCGTTCTGCTGCTCACCGCTGGCACCTACGGCAACGTGCTGCGCTTTCTGCCGAGCCTCGCGCTGTCCGATACGCTCATCGTCGATGCCCTCTCGGTGATCGACGACGCCATGGCCGCACTCTAATCTCGTGACGGAAACCTTTACGGTCGACGATTCCGTTGAACTCGCCGTCGTCGAGCGCAGCGGCTTCGTCGAGTCCCGACACGCCGGATCGGCGATCGTGCTCGGCACCAACGGTGAGGTGTTGCGGGCGCTCGGCGACGTGACCAGCCCGGTCTTTCCGCGCTCGGCGCTGAAACCCTTCCAGGCCGTCGCGGTCATGGCGAGCGGGGTTGCCCTGCGGGGAGCGGATGCTGCCATCGCCACCGCAAGTCACAGCGGCACCGCCGCACATATCGACCTCGTGCGCGGGCTGCTCACCCGGGCCGGAGTGCCCGAGACGGCGCTCGCCTGCCCGGCGGCCTGGCCGATCGACTCCGCTGCCCGCGATGCCCTTGTGCGCCTCGGCGCCGGCCAGGCTCCCGTTTACATGGAGTGCTCGGGTAAGCATTCAGCGATGCTCGTGGCGTGCCAGCAGAACGCGTGGCCGCTGGAGGGCTATCTGGAGCCGGCGCATCCGTTGCAAAAACGCATTCTCGACGTGCTCGAACGTTTCACCGGCGAACGACCTCTGACCTCGGGCGTCGACGGTTGCGGTGCGCCCGTGCACGCGATCTCACTCACCGGACTGGCCCGTGGAATCGCGCGCATCGCCACGAGCAAGTCCAACTCACCGTTTGCGATCTACCGCGAGGCCGGGTTTTTGGCCGAAGCGGTGCGCGCCAATGGCTGGGTCGTGGCCGGCCCCGGCCACTCCGACAGCATCGTGATCGACCGGCTCGGGCTGTTCGTGAAGGGAGGCGCCGAGGGCATCATGGTCGCTGCCGCTGAGAACGGTACGACCGTGGCGCTGAAGATTCTCGACGGCAATCTGCGCGCCGCTGCGGCGGTCGCGCTGAGCCTGCTCGCCGACGCCGGTGCGCTCCAGCGCACGGATGTAGCCGAGCTTCTCCCCGAGCTCGGCCTCACCGTCACCGGCGGCGGCCTGCCCGTCGGGGAGATTCGCGCCAGCTACGTCTAGCTCAGCTCATCTTGGCCAGCCGCCGTGCCCTCGCCGCCCCCGACACCTGCACCGTCACGACCACAACCAGCGCGAGAATGAACACGGCCGAGGCGAGCACGTTGGCCTCGGCCGGAATGCCGCGCGCCGCCGAGATGTAGATGTACTTGGGGAACGTCGTCACCGCTCCGGAGTTGAAGTTCGTGATGATGAAGTCGTCAAACGACAGCGCGAACGACAACAGCGCGGCCGCCAGAATGCCCGGCAGCAGCAGCGGAAACGTTATGCGCGCGAACACCTGCCAGGCGGAACCGTACAGGTCACGGCCGGCCTCTTCCAGCGCCGGGTCGAGACTCGCAACACGCGCCTTGACCGTGACCACGACGAAGCTGATGCAGAACATGGTGTGCGCGAGAATAATCGTCAGCATGTCTTTCGGCACACCGAGCGACAGAAACTGGGCCGCCAGGCCGGCGCCGAGAACGACCTCCGGGGTGGCCATCGGCAAGAACAGGAACAGGCTGGTCTGCGACCGAAACTTGAACCGGTAACGCACAATGGCGATCGCGATCATGGTGCCGAGGGTGGTCGCCACGACGGTGGCAATGGCCCCGATGATCAGGCTGTTGCCAAAGGCCTGACAGACGGCGCCGTTTTGCACGTTGCAGACGTTGAGCCACTTGTCGAAGGTGAAACCGCGCCACGTGATGTTCGATTTGAGCGAGTCGTTGAACGAGTAGATGAAGGTGTAGCCGATGGGAATCATCAGAAACAAAAGCGCCAGAGAGCTGTACACGGGTAGCAGCCACTTGCCGAGGGAGAGTTTCACAGCAGCTCCTCCGTTCCGGATCGTTTGACGTAAATACTGACGATCACGAGAATCACGGTCATCAGAATGATCGACAGGGCCGCCGCCGAGGGATAGTTCTGCAGCACGAGAAAGTTCGCCTCGATCACGTTTCCCATCATCTGAGTGCCGGTGCCACCAAGAAAGTCCCGGCCGGCGTTGATATAGTCCCCGGCCGCTGGAATGAAGGTGAGCAGGGTACCCGCCACGATGCCGGGCATCGACAGCGGAATGGTGACCTTCTGGAACACCTGGAACGGGCTCGCATAGAGGTCGCTGCCCGCTTCGAGGTAGCGCACGTCGAGCCGTTCCAGCGTCGTGTAGAGGGGCAGGGTCATGAACGGTATGAAGTTGTAGGTCAGGCCGAAGATCACCGAGAAAGCGGTACCGGTCACGTGGGCTTCCGGCCCCAGCAGCGACAGCGCCTTCAGCGACTGCACGACGAAGGACTCGTCCGCGAACAGCTGCTTCCACGCCAGGGTTCGCAGCAGAAAGCTGATGAAGAACGGCGCGATTACGAGCACGAGCATGAGGCTCTGCAGCAGCGGCCATTTGCGGGCCTTCACTCCGATGAAATACGCCAGCGGGTAACTGATCAGCAACGCAAAGAACGTCGCCGCCAGCGCATAGCTGAACGAACGCACGATGTGCGGCCAGTAGGTCGTGACGACCTCGACATAGTTCTGCCAGCGGAAGGCGTAGTCGTACTGGCCGATATCGCCGAACTCCCGCGGCGCCTGGAACGACGTCAGCAGCAGCGACACCAAGGGGGTGAGAAAGAACAGCACCAGATAGAGGATGCCCGGCAGCAGCAAGAACAAGGCCACGGGGCTTCGACGCCGAGCGACCGGATCGGTCGACGGCGCGGTCGTCGACGAGAATGCGGCGAAGGCCATCGCTAGGCCTCCTCAAGCTCCGTGATCAGCGATGAGCGTCGCTGTTGGGCGATGGTTCTGGTGTCAAGGTCTGCCTCGAACCGGGGGGCTTGTGCCGGATCGTCGTCGAGGCCGAAGCCGTGATCTACGTTCCAGCTGAGCCAGACCTCGGCGCCGACCTGCGCGGCCGGGCCGAAAGCCACGTTCTGGGCGAACACGACCAGGGTGCCGACTCCATGCACGGCTACGAGGTACTGCGTGCTGACCCCGCTGAACGACACGTCGATGACCTTGCCCGGGCCCATCACGTTGCGGCTGGAATCATGGGTGGGCGCGTCGGCGTGCAGGGTGAGTTTCTCGGGTCGCACACCGATGGTGACCTCGCCCGACACCCGATGCGCACGCTTGAGTGGCACAACGATCTGCTGCCCGAACACGTCGACCGCGATGGCGGAACTGGTGGTGGAGACGACCGGGCCGGTGAACAGGTTGGACTGGCCGAGAAAGTTGGCGACGAACGCGGTTTTGGGCAGTTCGTAGAGCTGCTGTGGTTCGCCCATTTGTTCGATGCGGCCCTTGTTCATGACCGCGATGGTGTCGGCCATGGTCATGGCTTCCTCCTGGTCGTGGGTCACGTGCAGAAAGGTGAGGCCGACCTCTTCCTGGATGGTCTTCAACTCGAGCTGCATTTGACGTCGCAGCTTGAGGTCGAGGGCCCCGAGGGGCTCGTCGAGCAGGAGCAGTGCCGGCCGGTTGACAATGGCACGGGCCAGGGCGACGCGCTGTTGCTGGCCGCCGGAGAGCTGCTGTGGCTTGCGGTGCGCGAGATGATCGAGCTCAACCAGGAGCAGCGCCTCGTGCGCTTTGGCCACCGGGTCGCCGATCTTGCGGCGGCGCAGCCCGAATGCGACGTTCTCCAACACGGTCATGTGCGGAAAGAGGGCGTAGCTCTGGAATACGGTATTGACCGGACGCTGGAAGGATTTCTGATCGGTCACATCCTCACCCCCGATGAGGATGCGGCCGCTGGTTGGTTCTTCGAGGCCGGCGACCAACCGCAGGGTGGTCGTCTTGCCGCAGCCCGAGGGTCCGAGTAGTGCGAAGAATGACCCCGCCGGAATGGTGAGGTGGAGGTTTTCGATGGCGGTGAACCCGGGGAAACGTTTCTCGATGCCGACCAGCTCCAGGTCGGCGCCACGATCGGCGAACGCACCAACGGCCATCAGGCTGCACCCAGCAGAATCGCCTGGAACTGGGCGTTGAAGGTCTGTTCCTCGGTGCCGTCGAGACCTCGGAAGACGTGGGCCTTGGCGAGGGTCGCGTCGTCGGGAAAGATCAGCGGATCTTCGGCCAGCGTCGGGTCGATGGCCATCATGGCTTCCTTGGCGCCGACGACCGGGGTGATGTAGTTGACGTAGGCGGCGACCTCGGCGGCGACGGCCGGGTCGTAGTAATAGTTGATGAGTTCTTCGACGTTTTTCTTGCCGGGTGAGCCGATCGGAACCACGAAATTGTCGTTCCAGAGCGTGCCGCCCTTTTCGGGAACGACGAAGCCCCATTTGTCGCCGTTTTCGGCGTTGAGCTGCACGATGTCACCGGACCAGACGATCGCGGCCAGGGTGTCTTCGTTGGCGAGGTCCTCCTTGTAGGAGTTGCCCTTGATGTTGCGGATCTGTCCGTCGGACACCTGCTTCTTGAACTCGTCGATGGCGGCGGTGAACTCCTTTTCGCCCCATTTACCGGAGATGTCGACGCCCTGGTCGAGCATGATCAGTCCCATGGTGTCGCGCATTTCGGAGAGCACGCCGACGCGCCCCTTCAGCTCAGGTACCCAGAGGTCTTCGACCGAGGTGAGGCCCTGCGGATACTTCTCCTTGTTCCAGGCCAGGCCGGCGAAACCGCCCTGCCACGGCACGCTCATGGCGCGCCCCGGATCGAAGTCGACGTCCTGCAACGAAGGGAGCAGGTTGGCGAGGTTCGGGATGTTGGCGTGGTCGAGTTTTTGGGTGTACCCGAACCGGATCATGCGGCTGACCATCCAGTCGGTCAGGCACACGGCGTCGGCGCCGATGTCCTGGCCGAGGGCAAGCTGGTCTTTCACCTTGCCGTAGTAGGAATTGTTGTCATCGACGGCCTCGGTGTACTTGACCGAGAGACCGGTCTGCGCCTTGAACGCGTCGACGGTGGGGTAGTTGCCGGCGTCGTCGACGTCAATGTACAGGGCCCAGTTGTCCCAACGGATGGTTTTGTCGTTGGCCGAGGTGTCGGCGGCGGCGGTGGGTTTGGCTGCGGTTCCGGAGGAGCACGCAGCGAGCGCGAGCGCTGTCGCCCCGGCACCGGCGCCGGCCAGCAGAGTTCGGCGGCCCATCTGTGCGTTTTGCGCCTGGCGAATGAGTTGGCGGATCATCGGATCGGCGGGCAGCGGCTTGGACTTCATCATGGTTCTCCTAGCATTCTGGGCACGCAAACGGTCAGGGCTCGCGGCGTTGCGAGTTGGTCGATAATTGCACATATCGACGGTGGAAACACCTGAAAGAGTTCAAATCATTGATCTTGCAACCGATTTGTCACGAAATCAGCACAAACTCGCAACATTCGCACTCGGAATCGTCGGTTCGTCGAGACTAAGGTGGTGCGCAGGAGCGGCGCTGAACGCTTCGGCAGAGGAGCGAAATGAGAATCGCAATTCCCACCGAGATAAAGAACAATGAGTTTCGGGTGGCGATCACGCCGGCTGGAGTGCATGATCTCGTCCTCTACGGTCACGACGTTCTCGTGCAGGCCGGTGCCGGCGTGGGTTCCTCGATCAGTGATGAGCAGTATTCCGCTGCCGGTGCGACGATTCTGCCGAACGCCGCGAGCATCTGGGCGGCCGCCGAGCTGCTGCTCAAAGTCAAGGAACCCGTCGCGAGCGAGTACGGCTATTTTCGCGCCGACCTCGTGCTGTTCACCTATCTGCATCTCGCCGCCGAACCCGAGTTGACCCGTGCCCTGCTCGCGGGCGGTGTCACCGCGATCGCCTATGAAACCGTGCAGTTGCCCTCCCGGGCCTTGCCGTTGCTGGCACCGATGAGTGAGGTCGCCGGCCGCCTCGCGCCGATCGTCGGGGCCAATGCCATGCTCAAGCCGAACGGCGGCCCTGGCCTGTTGGTGCCCGGCGTTCCCGGTACCCATCCGGCGAAGATCGTCGTGCTCGGTGGCGGTGTCGCCGGCACCGCCGCGATGCAGGTGTCCCTCGGCCTCGGTGCCGAGGTGACCGTGCTCGATACCAACCTGTTTCGGCTGCGCGAGATCGACACCCTGCACTTCGGCCGCGTCAAGACCATCGCCTCGAACAGCTTCGAGATCGACAAGGCCGTATCGGAGGCCGATATGGTCATTGGCTCGGTGCTTATTCCGGGCGCCAAGGCACCCAAGCTGGTCAGTAACGAGCTCGTGTCGCGCATGAAGCCGGGCAGCGTGCTCGTGGACATCGCCGTCGACCAGGGCGGTTGCTTTGCCGATAGCCATGCGACCACGCACGCCGACCCCACGTACACCGTGCACCGGTCGTTGTTCTACTGCGTGGCGAACATGCCCGGGGCTGTGCCACACACGTCGACCTATGCCCTGACAAATGCGACGCTGCCCTATGTGCGGGCTCTTGCCACGCTCGGCTGGGTGAACGCGCTGCGCGCTGACACCGCGCTGTCCCAGGGGCTCAATACCTTCGAGGGGCGACTGACCAGCGCTCCCGTCGCACTCGCCCACGAGATGACGCACCAGCCCGTGGCGGAGGTTCTGGTCTAGCGTCACCGGTTCAGGGCCGTCACCGGTTCAGGGCCGGTTCCGGCCATATCGCCCGGGTCACCTCGCCGTCGGGGTGCAAGACCCAGACCCGCCCGCGTCCGGGCGCCAGCGGCGGCGGCAGCTCCCGGCGGTGGCTGAGTAGCCGAAAGTCCGACAGGCTACACCGGTCGAACACCAGGCTGGCGTGGCCGCTCGCCGTTGCGCCACGCAGTCGCGCCAGCAGCGTCCAGTGCACCTGCCAGGTTTCGGCGTCACCGACAACGATCAGTTGACCAGCAGCCAGCCGACCAGCAGCATCCGTTTGGCCCGCTTCACCGGAAACCAGCAGAGCGGATGCCGCCGGCCCGCTCGTTCCCGCCAGCTCGATCACCGGCACGCCCAGGACACCGCGCAGGCGCGTTGCGGTGCCTGCCGGCGACGACGACACGATCAGTAGCGGGCCGTGGGCGGGCAGGGGCGCGATGGCTGGGGGCGGGATTGACGGGGCGGGTGAGGCGGGAGCCAGCAGTTGCACGCGCAGGGTGCGCCAGACTCCCCCGCCCGGCGGCAGTCCGGCGTTGTAACCGGCCGATTGCCCGCCGGCCGCGAGGTGGTCTTGCACGCTCGGCAGTTTGAGCAAGAGAGTGCTCTGGCACAGGGCAGCCAACCCGGCAACCACGCTCGTGTGCCGTTGCACGGCAACGACGACATGCACACCGGCGGCCGGTCCGTCTCGCAGCAGCCCGATGAGCAGGTCAACGGCAGCCAGCCGGTGGTCGGGCTGCCAGCGGGCGCAGACGGAATCGAAGTCATCCAACAGCACCAATCGGGGCGACGCGTGCGTCTGCTGCCCGGTTTCGACCCGTGCGCTGATGCTCGCGAGGGCGTCCCAGGCTGATTCGACGTTGGCGGTCACCAGCTGGGCGTCGATCCGATGTTCGGCCACCCGGGCGAGAGTGTGCAGTAGCGTGGATTTGCCCGAACCGGCCCCGCCGACGACGAGCAGGTGCCCGTCGGTTTCGGGATGATAGGCGAACACGCGGTACCGCTGGCGCTCAGGTTCGTCGAGCAACCCGAGGGGATAACCAAGCGCCGGGGCCCCTCCCGCGTCGACAGCGTGTAGATCGGCAGCCCGTAGATCGGCAGTGGTGACCATCGACGGGAGCGCATCGAGCCACGGTCGCCGCGGAGCCCTCAGGGAGCGCGCCGACAGCGCAGCGGCTGCGATGCTCGCAATGTCGAGGTCCCCGGTCGTCGCGACCTGGCAGAGCACCGGTTCTCCCGATTCGGTGGCGACTATGCACCGGCCGGGCTGATTCGGTGCCAACGCGGCCGCGGCATCCGTGCCGATCACCGCCTGACTGTCGGCGCGGTTATTCACCCGGAGCGACAGGCGCAGGCTGCAGTTGGCCAGCAGCGCGTCACGCACCACCCCGGCCGGCCGTTGCGTGCACAGAATCAGGTGCACGCCGAGCGACCGCCCTCGGGCGGCAATGTCAACGAAGAGGGCGTGCAGTTCGGGAAACACCCCGAGCATGGTCGCGAATTCATCGACGACGATGATGAGCCGGGGCAGCGGATGCTCCAGCCTCACGTCGGTCACGTCCCGCGCCCCGGCCGCGCTCAACAAGAGCTCCCGGGAGCGAAGTTCGGCCCCCAGACTGGCCAGGGCCCGGGCGGCCGTGTTCGAGTCGAGGTCTGTGATGAGACCGACGCAGTGCGGCAGCCGACCGAGCGGTTGAAAGGCCGCGCCGCCCTTGAAATCGACCAGCAGAAAGTTCACCTGGCTGGGCGAATAGATCGCGGCCAGCGCTGCAACCCAGGTGGTGAGCAGCTCGCTCTTGCCGCTGCCGGTGGTTCCCCCGACCACGGCGTGCGGTCCGGACTGCACCAGGTCAAGGCGCACCGGCCCATCTCGGCCGACGCCGATCGGGCACTCGAGGCTCGGCGGGGCCGTCGCCCGGTCGCTCGCGGGTGCATCGGTGACATGCTTGAGCAGTTCCATCACGGGGACCGTGGTGGGGAGCACCCCGTTCGTTGTCACGAGCCCCGCGGCCCTGGCCTGCCCGGCGAGCGTCACCGCGAAGTCGACGGCTTCGGCCCGGGCGAGCAGTTCCGGGCAGAAATCGAGCGGCGGTGCCCGATTCGGCGAACGGATAATCTGAGCCCGTACCGGCCCACCCACGCGCACGACCGTTCCGCACCCCGGGGGCAGGTCGTCGAGCCGCGTCGCCAGGGCCAGGAGCAGCCGCCCGCGCCTGGGTTCTGCGGTGCCGCGCTCGAAGTTGCGCGGCTCCGAGGTGCTCTCGGTTCGTATCTGCATTCCCTCCGCCGCCTCGCGCAGCACCAGCGTGAGGCGACTCGGCGTCGACGTGACATGCGGAAGCTGGGCCACCCAGTCCCAGTCGGTAGACCTGGTGGGGCTTTCGCTGGAGACGCCCAGCTCGGTCGGCGGCAGGGCGAAGCAGAGCTGCACGAACACGGCGCGGGCGAGGGCGGCCGCAAGCGGTATCGGCCCAACGATGCCAAGCCCGTTGGTCAGGTCGACGACGATGGGGGCGCCGGTGACGGTCGCGGCCCACTCCCGAAGTTCGCGGTGATCGTTCGGGGCCGTCGCCCCGCCGAGTCTGATGCCGCTCGGAGCAGGGCCCGTGCCCAGCGCGACCAGCGTTGCATCTGTTTGCCGCCAGCGCGCGGCCGCCGCACGGCCGAGCACAATATTCCGGGCCGATGGTGTGTGCTGCCAGGCTTCGTCGCGCCAGCGGGACTGACGCTCGGTAATCACCGTCCGCAGCAGCGCAACTGCCTCGGTATGCGAGGCCGTCTCGGCCCGGCGGCGTTTGCGACCCGAGCGTTTCGAATCGAACATGCTGGCCACCGCGATGATCGGGCTGAGAACGGCGAAGATCAGCGCAAAGGCCGAGCCGGTGACCATCCAGATCACTCCAGCGGCGACCAGTGGCGCCACCGTCGCGAGTAGCGGAAACCCGGCGTGCGGCACGACAGCCGGTGCGGGTGGCAGGGCGAGGGTTTCATCGACGGTGGACACGCGTCCAGCAGACCAGATCGTCAATCGAGGAGGGCCCACGGTTGGGTTATCGGTGCACAATCAACGTTCTGGTCGCCGGTGGAGGAGCGCCTGCTTGGGCCAGGCTCCTCAGGCGACGCTGAAGGAGTGGTCGGCGATCTCGACCCGGGTACCGCGGGGCAGAACGTACCGTCGTCCTGGTTCGAGCGACTGGGCCGTTTCGCCGGGTCGACGAATCACGGTGCCGTTACCCGAGACCCGGTCGCTGACCCAAAACTCGCCGTCGTGCTGGCCGAATTCGAGGTGAGTCTTCGAGACGGAGCGGTCGGCATCCGCTACCCGAATGAGGTCGTCGAAATTCTCGTCGGGTTGAGGCAGGGGCTTGCGGCCGATCAGGCCGGAACCGTGCACCGACACGCGCTGGCCGGAACTGAAGCTCAACACGAAGGTCTCGCGACTCGGCAGCGCAGTGATCGGCGCGCCGGCCGGCATCGCGGCTGGCGCCTCGGTCACGACAGCGACGGCCTGCACCGGCGTCGACGTCGACGGCGGCACGACCGCGGGAATCGGTACGGAGACGACGGTCGGGCGCGGCAGGCGCGCAATGATCGTCGTGTCGTTCGGGCGGGGGTCCGGGCGCTTGCGCGACTCCACGGTGGCGGTGCGGGAGCTGCCGCATTCGCCGCAGAACATGGCCCCGCCCGGCAGCCAGGCACCGCAAATCTGACACGTCACGATCGGCTCGACCTAGACCTTCTTGACCACGCTGGACTTGAGCTGCATGAATCCGAAACCATCGACCTTGCAGTCGATGTCATGGCCGTCGACCGGATCGACGAGGCGAATGTTGCGAACCTTGGTGCCGACCTTGATCGACAACGACTGGCCCTTGACCTTGAGGTCCTTGATGATCGAGACGGTGTCCCCGTCGGTCAGGACGGATCCGAAGGCGTCCTTGACCACGGCTTCCTGCTCTTCTTCGGCCGGTTCGGTCGACCATTCGTGGGCACACAGCGGGCAGACCAGAAGCGCGCCCATCTCGTAGGTCAGGTCGCTGAAGCATTCAGGGCACGGAGGCAGGGTCTCATTCACTCGTTCCATAATACCCGACGGCCTTGGGCCGGCGACCGAGGCTAGTCGTGCGGTCACGCCTCGGGTACCTCGTACGGTTCGACCGCGAGCACGTCGACCACGATTGCGGTGACGTTGTCGCGACCACCGTTTTCCAGGGCCGCCTCGACCATAGCCGCGACGGCATCCGCTGCGAGCTTTTTTTCGAGCAGAAAATGACGGATACCGTAGGCGGTGAGTTCCTTGGTGAGACCGTCGGAACAGACCAGGATGCGCATGCCGGCCTGAATCGGCAGGATTCGGTAGTCGGGAATCGGCGGTTCGTGAAAGCCGACGGCGCGAGTGATGATGTTGCCGTGCGGGTGCACGTCAGCCTCTTCGCGGGTGATGCGCCCGGCATCGACGAGTTCCTGCACGACCGAGTGATCGTTGGTGATCTGCTCGAGAACACCGCCGGTCAGCTGGTAGACCCGCGAGTCACCGATGTTGTACACGATCCAGCTAATGGCATCCGAAACCAGGGCCAACGCGACGCCGGTCACCGTGGTTCCGGTGCCCTGGTCGGTGACCCCGACCCCCTGCGCCATGTCCTCAACAGCGAGGGCGAGCGCCCGGTCGATCGAACCGGCCTCGACGATGAGCGTTCCGGTGAGCTCAGCGAGCCTGGTCACGACGGCAGCACTGGCGACGTCGCCGGCCGAATGGCCGCCCATGCCGTCGGCGACAGCGAACAGCGGCGGCGCGGCAAGCAGGCTGTCTTCGTTGACGTCACGGCGATGACCCACATCGGTCAGGGCGGCCCACGCCAGCGTGATCGTCGTGGCAACGCTGGGCAGTTCGACGCGAAATTCGGTCGAACCTTGACCAATCTGGGTCACGGGTGGTGCCTTCCGAGTGTGGGGTACGAAATCGTCCCCGCCGTTCCAACGTTCGCCGAAGGACTTGGACCATAATAACGTCACCACTCGTGGCCACCGCACCGCCTAGTGCCCGATGTACGACATCACGTGTTTGATGCGGGTGTAGTCCTCGAACCCATACATCGAGAGGTCTTTGCCGTAACCGGAGTGTTTGAAACCGCCGTGCGGCATCTCGGCAACGATCGGAATATGCGTGTTGATCCACACGCAACCGAAGTCAAGGTGCTTGGCGAAGCGCATCGCGCGACCATGATCGCGGGTCCACACCGACGAGGCCAGGCCGTACTGCACGTCGTTCGCCCAGCGCAGGGCCTCGGCCTCGTCGGTGAAGCGCTGCACGGTCATCATGGGACCGAAGATCTCCTGCTGCACCGCCTCGTCGGTCTGCCGCAGACCGCTGACGATGGTCGCTTCGTGAAAATAGCCGGTCGTGCGGAGACGATGACCGCCGAGTTCGAGCACGGCGTGGTCGGGCAGCCGGTCGACAAAGCCCGACACCTGGGCGAGCTGGTTGGCGTTGTTGACCGGTCCGAATAGGATTCCCGGTTCGCTGGGCGCTCCCGTGCGGGCGTTGTCCCGGGCATGGGCGGCGAGCGCAGCGACGAATTCGTCGTGAATTCCGCTCTGTACGAGCAGGCGGGTGGCCGCGGTGCAGTCCTGGCCGGCGTTGAAGAAGCCGGCGGCGACGATCCCGGCGACGGCGAGCTCGATATCGGCGTCGTCGAACACGATCACCGGCGCCTTGCCGCCCAGTTCGAGGTGCACCCGCTTGAGGTCGTGTGATGCAGCCTCGGCGACGGCCATGCCGGCTCGCACCGAACCGGTGATCGACACGAGCTGCGGGGTCGGGTGATCGATCATCGCCGCCCCGGTCGTGCGGTCGCCGGTGATCACGTTGAGCACGCCATTCGGCAGAAACTCCGCCGCAATCTCGGCGAGCAGCAGGGTTGCGCTCGGGGTCGTGTCAGACGGCTTGAGCACCGTGGTGTTACCGGCGGCGAGTGCGGGTGCAAACTTCCAGACCGCCATGTTCAAGGGGTAGTTCCAGGGTGTGACCTGGCCGACGACTCCGATCGGTTCCCGCCGAATAAACGAGGTGTGGTCGGTCATATACTCGCCGGCCGCGCGACCTTCGAGATGACGGGCGGCGCCGGCGAAGAACCGTATCTGGTCGACCGAGAGCAGAATTTCGTCATCGACGAGGGTCGAGCGCGGCTTGCCGGTGTCGAGCGACTCGGCGTCGGCGAATTCCTCGGCACGCGCCTCCATCGCATCCGCTATGCGTAAGAGCGCGAGCTGACGCACCGCCGGCGTCGTTTCACCCCAAATTTCATAACCGGCTACTGCGGCCCGATAGGCCGCGTCCACGTCGGTCGCATTCGACACCGGGCTACTGCCGTAGACCGTTTCGGTCGCGGGGTCGACGAGGTCGAATCGATCCAAAGATGTGGAGTCGACGTATTGGCCATTGATGAAGTTGCGGAGTTCGGGGGCGCTCATGCGGCCCAGTGTACCTATTCCAATGTGATGTGCACCCAGATTTACAAATGAAATCCGCAGTGATTTGCATAATGTGCGACGGATTCACTTGCCGAAGTATATTTGGACTGACAGAATCGATGCATGAATGGACAAAGGCGCGGTCACTCGCCCAAGCCGGCCCAGCTCGACGATGTGTCAAAAAAGATCATCGAACAGCTGCAGGCCGACGGGCGTCGCTCGTACGCGGAGATCGGCAAAGCCGTCGGTCTCAGCGAGGCGGCCGTGCGCCAACGGGTGCAGAAACTCACCGAATCCGGCGTCATGCAGGTCGTCGCCGTGACGGATCCGATGCAGCTGGGCTTCTTTCGCCAGGCAATGATCGGCATTCGTGCTTCGGCCGACACCCGCGTGCTCGCCGAGGAGCTGGCGAAAATTGATGCCGTGGATTACGTCGTGCTCACGGCCGGCACCTTTGACATTCTCGCGGAGGTCGTCTGCGAAGACGACGACGAACTTCTCGAACTGCTCAACGCCAAGATCCGCAATCTCGAGGGAGTCTTCTCCACCGAGACGTTCGTTTATCTCAAACTCCACAAACAGTTCTATAACTGGGGAACACGGTAAAAAAAATGACTCTCACCACACCCGTTTATTCACCAACCGCCTACAGCGACGCACACAACGCCGAGCTGCAGCAGAAGGCAAAGGATCACCTCTGGATGCACTTCTCCCGTCAGTCGGTGATGGAATCCGGCGCTGGAGTACCCATCATCGTCAAGGGCCGGGGTCACCACATCTGGGATTCCACGGGTAAGCAGTACATCGACGGCCTGAGCGGCCTGTTCACGGTCAACGCCGGGCACGGGCGCAAGCGTCTCGCCGAGGTCGCCGCGAAGCAGGCCGAGGAACTCGCGTTCTTCCCGATCTGGTCGTATGCCCACCCCAAGGCGATCGAACTCGCCGACCGGCTCGCCTCCCACGCTCCCGGCGACCTCAACCGCGTGTTCTACTCCACCGGCGGCGGTGAAGCCGTTGAGACCGCGTTCAAGCTGGCCAAGTATTACTGGAAGCTGATGGGGCGCCCGACCAAGCACAAGGTGATCTCCCGCAATGTCGCCTACCACGGCACCCCGCAGGGCGCGCTGGCCATCACCGGAATCCCCGCGATGAAGGAGATGTTCGAGCCGGTCACCCCCGGTGGTTTCCGCGTTCCCAACACGAACTTCTATCGGGCCGACGAGATGAGTCCGGGCCTCGGTCTCGGTGACAACCTTGAGTTTTTCGGCCAGTGGGCCGCGAACCGCATCGAAGAGATGATCCAGTTCGAGGGGCCCGAGACGGTCGCCGCTGTGTTCTTGGAACCCGTGCAGAACTCCGGTGGCTGCTTCCCGCCGCCCCCCGGCTACTTCAAACGCGTCCGGGAAATCTGCGACAAGTATGACGTTCTTCTGGTCGCTGACGAGGTCATCACAGCGTTCGGTCGCATCGGCAACGTGTTCGCCTCGACGACCTACGACATCCAGCCCGACATGATCACGTGCGCCAAGGGCATGACGAGCGGATACTCGCCGATCGGCGCCACCATCGTCAGTGACCGCATCTACGAGCCCTTCAAGCACGGCGACACGACGTTCTACCACGGCTACACCTTCGGCGGACACCCGGTCTCCTCGGCCGTGGCACTGGCCAACCTCGACATCTTCGACGAGGAAAAGCTCAATGAGAACGTGCGGGACAATTCTCCGCTGTTCCGCAAAGAGCTGGAGAAGCTGCTCGAGTTGCCGATCGTCGGCGACGTGCGCGGTGCCGGATACTTCTTCGGCATCGAGCTGGTCAAGGACAAAGGCACCAAGGAAACGTTCAACGACGAGGAGTCGGAGCGTCTGCTGCGCGGTTACCTGTCGAAGGCGCTCTTCAAGGCCGGCCTGTACTGCCGTGCCGATGACCGTGGCGATCCGGTCATCCAGCTCGCTCCCCCGCTGACCATCGGGCCCAAAGAATTCGCCGAGATCGGCGAGATCCTGCGCGGCGTACTCTCGGAGGCACCGAAGTACATGTAGTTGATTTCATCAGCGTGTGCTGCATACACGCCAGGGTCAGCGGCCGGCTGCGCGCTCGTCGAAGTCTTCACCCCAGTCTTCGTCAAGTTCGTAGCCGTCGCCCTCCTCGTGGTGGTCATTGTCTTCGCCGTCTTCATTGCGCGGCACCGCGAACGCCCACTCCGGCAGGTGCCCGGACGTGAGCAGCAAATTCAACAGGGTCGCCATGCTGTACTGCGAGTCAATGGCGAGAGCCTGGTCCACGAAGAATCCGGCCACGGAACCACTGCCGAGCGCCCACGACAGCCAGGCCAGCATGCACAGCGGCGCCGGTCTGGCCGAACGCGGAGCCATGGCGACGACGGTGCGCAGCAGGGTGATCGCCGTGCGGATCCGATCGACGTCGGGTCGTTCACGCTGCAGGCCGAGCATGATGTCGCCGGCGTGTTCGGCGGTCGGGTCGCCGGTGTTGATCTCCTCGGTCACGAGATCGTCACGGCTACGCCCGGTTTCGTACTGGAGCAGAGCATACCGCCAGTTGATTTCATGGGCGCGAACGCCCTCATCACGCCCGAAGGCAAACTGCACCATGATCTGGTCCCGATTCGGCGGCGACTGCACGAGCACGAGCAATGCCGCGGCGTTCTCTTCCGTGGGCGGATTCTGCCAGGTCAGCGCCGCTTCAGCAATCGCCACCGGGTCGAGCACAAAACCGAGGGTGGGAAAGCGCTCCGGAGCGTTCTCGGCCCGCGCGATCAAACGGTGGTAGCGCCGATAGACCCGGGCCAGGCGTTCCCTGGACGCCAGATCAACGTCGATCGGTTCCGCGCCGCTTTGCAGCGTGCCAAGCGGATGCTCCTTGAGCGCCGCGTACGCCGCGTTCACCGGGGACTCCGCGATGTCGCTGAGCGGATGCCCGACCGCCGGGCACTGCGGGTCGAGGTAGCTGCCCCAGGCATCCGCTGCCACGCACAGGGAATCGCGCAGCAGAAAACCGCTCAGTTCCAATCGCCGGTTCAGAATCTCGGCGAACCGCTCACGCGGGATTCCGGCGGCATCCGTGAAGGAATCGTTGGTGTAGATGACGGGAACGACGGCGTCGACTCCGGGAATCTTGCAGAGCATCCCGGCGAGGGTCGTCGCAATGCGGTTGTACACCCTGTGGGGTGCGCCGTCGTCCGGCAGGTTGAAACGCAGCGCGCCGCAGGTGCGGTTGCCGCGAAACGCGACCAGAACGGCGCTGGTCTCGGCAACAAATCCGAGCAGCTGGGGAACGAGTGCCAGAAAGTCCTGGGCCTTCTGGGCTTTGACAATGGTGGGATGCATGCCGCCACTGTGCTCGCCCGAGCGCACCCCGGATACGCGCCCGCCCGAATCTGGGGTTGATTCGGGCCGGCGACCGGGTGGGGAGGAGATGCCTCTAGACCTCGTCGGCGACGGGCGCAGCGAACTGTGCGGCATACAGCGCCTGATAGGCGCCGTTCTCGGCGAGCAGCTGCACATGGTTGCCCTGCTCCACGATGCGCCCCGACTCCATCACGAGGATCAGGTCGGCGTCGCGAATCGTCGACAGGCGGTGGGCGATGACAAAGCTCGTGCGTTCGGCGCGCAAGGCGCTCATCGCCTTCTGCACCAGCACCTCGGTGCGGGTGTCGACCGAACTGGTCGCCTCATCGAGAATGAGCACGCTCGGCTGTGCCAGGAAGGCGCGGGCAATGGTGAGCAGCTGCATCTCGCCGGCGCTCACGTTGCTGCCCTGGTCGTCCAGCACGGTGTCGTAGCCGTCAGGCAGCGAGTGCACGAACCGGTCCACATAGGTCGCGGTGGCGGCGGCGAGAATATCCTCCTCCGTGGCATCCGGTCGGCCATAGGCGATGTTGTCGCGAATCGTGCCGCCGAACAGCCAGGTGTCCTGCAGCACCATGCCCATGCGTCGGCGCAGGTCGTGCCGGGTCATGGTGGTGACGTTGATACCATCGAGCAGGATGCGCCCGGAATCGATCTCATAGAACCGCATCATGAGATTGACCAGGGTGGTCTTGCCAGCGCCGGTGGGACCGACGATGGCGATGGTCTGCCCGGGCTCCGCCACGAGGCTGAGTTCCTCAATCAGTGGTTTGTCGGCGCTGTACCGGAACGACACGTTCTCGAAGACCAGCCGGCCCTGCACCTCGATCGGTGTCTCGGCGGGATCGGGGTCGTCGCTCTGTTCGTCAGCGTCGAGCAGGTCGAACACGCGTTCAGCGGATGCGACACCCGATTGCAGCAGATTCGCCATCGACCCGAGCTGCGCAAGCGGCTGGGTGAACTGGCGGGAGTATTGGATGAAGGCCTGCACGTCACCGAGTTGCATGGCGCCGGAAGCGACCTGCAGGCCGCCGACGACCGCAATGGCAACGTACACGAGGTTGCCGACGAAGGTCATGGCCGGCATGATCATGCCGCTGATGAACTGGGCACCGAAACTCGTCTCGTACAGTTCGTCGTTCTTTTGCTTGAACCGGGCGTCGACCTCTTTCTGCCGACCGAACACCTTGACCAGGGCGTGACCGGTAAAGGTTTCTTCGATCTGCCCGTTCAGCTCGCCGGTGTTCGCCCACTGCGCCACGAACAGTTTCTGCGAACGTTTGGCGATGAGCGCCGTTATCACCAGGGTCAGCGGCACCGTGACGAGAGCGATCAGGGCCAGCAGCGGCGAGAGGATGAGCATCATCACAATTACACCGATGACCGTGAGCAGGCTGGTCACCACCTGGCTCAGCGACTGTTGCAGGCTCTGCGAGATGTTGTCGACGTCGTTGGTGACGCGGCTGAGAAGCTCACCGCGCGGTTTCTTGTCGAAGTAGCTCAGCGGGAGGCGGTTGATCTTCGCCTCGATCTCTTCCCGTAGCCGGTACACCGTACGCTGCACGACGCCGTTGAGCACATAGGCCTGCAGCCAGCTGAACACGCTCGACAGCACGTAGAGGGCGAGCGCCCAGAACAGCACGGTGGAGAGCATGGCGAAGTCGATGCCGACCCCCGGGGTGAGCGTCATACCGCTGAGCAGGTCGGCCTGGTTGGTGTTGCCGGCTGCCCGCAGCCCCGCGATCACCTCGGCCTGGCTGCTGCCGCTCGGCAGGCTTGTGGACACGACGCCGGAGAAGATCAGGTTGGTGCCTTCACCGAGCAGGCGTGGGCCGAGCACCGAGAACGTCACGCTGATCACAGCGAGGGCGAGTACGAGAGCCAGCCACAGGCGTTCCGGGCGCAGTTTGCCGAGCAGGCGTTTTCCAGAGGCGGTGAAGTTCATCGACTTCTCGGCCGGCAGGTTCATGCCGCCGAACGGCCCGCCGCCGCGCTGCGGGCGCGGCGCCGGCTTGTCGTCGGCGTGGGTCTCGCTCATGCTGCTTCCTCGGCGGTGAGCTGGGATGACACAATTTCTTGGTAGGTGGTGTTCGACTCGAGGAGGGACCCGTGTGTTCCCCGACCGACGATACGGCCGTTTTCGAGCACCAGAATCTGGTCGGCGTCGATGATGCTCGAGACCCGCTGGGCGATGATGATCATGGTGGCGCCGTCGGTGCTTTGCTTGAGGGCGAGACGCAGTCGGGCGTCCGTGACGAGGTCAAGCGCCGAGAACGAGTCGTCAAAGATATACAGCTCTGGCCGTTTCACCACGGCGCGGGCGATTGCGAGGCGCTGGCGTTGGCCGCCCGACACGTTAGTGCCGCCCTGCGTGATCGGTGCGTCGAGCCCGCCGTCCATTTCCGTGACAAAGTCTCGGGCCTGGGCGATCGTGAGGGCCTGCCAGAGTTCGTTTTCGGTCGCATCCGGTTTGCCGTAGAGCAGGTTGCTACGCACGGTGCCGGAGAACAGGTAGGGCTTTTGCGGTACGAGGCCGATATGGCCCCAGAGCAGGTCGGGGTTGAGCTCGCGCACGTTGACGCCGTCGACGAGCACGGAGCCGCTCGTGGCGTCGAACAGGCGCGGCAGCAGGTTGACCAGGGTGGTCTTGCCGCTGCCGGTACTGCCGATGATCGCGGTGGTCTCGCCGTGGCGGGCGATGAAGCTCACGTTGCGCAGCACCGGCTGTTCGGCGCCGGGATAGGCGAATCCGACGTCGAGTAGTTCGAGTTCACCCTGGCCGACCGTCACGTTCACCGGGCTGGCCGGCGGCACGACGCTCGATTCGGTGGCGAGTACCTCGCCGATACGGTCGGCCGAAACGGCTGCGCGCGGAATCATGACGGCCATGAATGTGGCCATCATGACGGCCATGAGAATCTGCATGAGATAGCTGAGGAAGGCGATGAGCGTGCCCACCTGCATCGAGCCGTCTTCGATGCGGAACGCGCCGAACCAGATCACGGCGACGCTGGAGACGTTGAGCACGAGCATGACGATGGGGAACATGAGCGCCATCAGGCGCCCCGAGCTCAGGGCAACGTCCGTGACGTCCTGGTTAGCCTTCGCGAACCGGGCGATCTCGACGTCTTCGCGCACGAACGCGCGCACCACTCGGATGCCCGTGAGCTGTTCCCGCAGTACCCGGTTGACGGTGTCGATACGGGTCTGCATCTTGCGAAAGAGCGGCACCATCTTCACGATGATGAATCCGACGGCGATGAGCAGGATCGGCACACTCACCGCGATGAGCCAGGAGAGTTGAACGTCTTGGCGAATCGCCATGATCACGCCGCCGATGCTGAGGATGGGCGCCGAGACCAGGAGGGTGCAGGTGGTCAGCACGAGCATCTGCACCTGTTGCACGTCGTTGGTGGAGCGGGTTATCAGAGACGGCGCCCCGAACCGGGTGACTTCTTGTTCGGAGAATTCGCCGACCCGGCTGAAGACGGCGCCCCGCAGGTCACGCCCGACCTTCATGGCAACCTTGGCACCGAAGTAGACGGCCACGATCGCGCAGATGATCTGGGCGAGTGTGATGAGCAGCATGAGGCCACCGACCCGCAGGATGTAGCCGGTGTCGCCCGTGGCGACACCCTCGTCGATGATGTCGGCGTTGAGGGTGGGCAGGAAAAGTGAGGCGATCGATTGGGCCAGTTGAAAGACGATCACCCCCAGAAGCAGTTGCCGGTACGGACGCAGGTAACGCACGAGCAAGGACCACAGCACGAAGTTCTCCTAGTAAGAAACGGCGACCTGCCCGACCGGAAGGGTTAGCGCAGAGACCCCTGATGTAATAGTGCACTCTTTGCGGGACGTCGTCGACCGAAACGTTGCGGTCTGCACCTGAAACGCCGAGTATTCAAATCAACTTCACATCGCGCGTTCAGGCGAAGAGGTTCGAAATGTAGGCGACCTCGTCGGCGGACGGCTGCCACGATGTCGCCGCCGCTGCGTTTTGAATGATCTGCTCCGGCTTCGTGGCCCCGGCGATGACGCTGGTCAGGCCCGGTTGCGCCAGAAGCCAGGCGAACGTCGCCGCCAGCATGGTCACTCCGCGCGCGTCGCACCATTCCTGGTACTGCTCGATCACGTCCCACGGGGCGTCGTCGGCGAGGTGACGCCGGATCATCATGATGCGGCTGTCGGCCGGTCCGCCGGTGCGGGAGAATTTGCCGGTGAACAATCCGTTGTAGAGCGGGAAGAACGGCAGAAAGCCCAGACCGTAAGCGTTCACGGCCGGCAACACCTCGTCTTCGACGTCGCGTGCGAGCAGGCTGTATTCGTTCTGGCTGGAGATGAACGCGGGGTGCCCGCTCATGCGGGCAGTGAACTCGGCCTCGGCGATCTGCCACCCGGCCAGGTTGGAGTGACCGATGTAGCGAATCTTGCCCTCGGTGATGAGGTCGTCAAGTGTGGCAAGGGTTTCTTCGATCGGCGTCGACGGGTCGGGAACGTGCAGCTGGTACAGGTCGATCCAGTCGGTCTGTAGCCGTCTGAGGGACGCCTCGACGGCCAGGCGGATGTACCGGCGCGAACCGCGCGCGCCCCAGTCCGGACCGTTCAGCCCGCCCATGTCCATGCCGAATTTGGAAGCGAGCACGATCTGATCTCGCTTGCCGCGCAGGGAGTGCCCCATGAGCGTTTCGCTCAGTCCGCGCTCGGCGCCGTAAATGTCGGCGGTGTCGAACAGCGTCACCCCCGCCTCGAAAGCCGCGTCAATCACCGCCGTCGTGCCGTCCTGACTTTCCGACGCGGTTCCGGTGCGACCAAAATTATTGCACCCGAGTCCGATCGTCGACACCGTCAGTCCGGAGGAGCCGAGTCTGCGATATTCAATTTGAGCCATTCTTACAGACTAGGGGCGCAGCCGCCTCCTGCACAGGCGCGGCTGCGCGATCGCTCTGCACCGATGTCCGAAACCCGCGAGGTCGCCGCGAAGGCGGCGGCTACAGTCGAACCATGCACAGCATCCCGACACCACTCACTCAGCGCTCCTTTTCGGTGCAGGCGCTTCTTCGCCTTCCCAGCCCCCTCGGGCGTCTGGAACTTACCGCCGACGATAGGGGCATCCTCTCCCTGTCCATCGAAACCGACGGCCAGCTGCCGCTCGAGGCCATCCCCGAGGCGCCCTCTCCCGTGCTGCTGCGGGCGGCCGAACAGCTCGACGAGTACTTCGTCGGCACCCGCAAGTCCTTTGATCTTCCCGTGCATGTGACCCGCGGTACCGAGTTTCAACGCAGCGTCTGGGCGCGGCTGGCGACCCTCACATTCGGCGACGTCATCTCGTACGGGGCGCTCGGCAGCGAGATCGGGCGGTCCGGTTCGGGCCGCGCCATCGGCGGGGCGGTCGGCGCGAACCCGGTGCCGATCATCATCGGCTGTCATCGCGTGCTCGCGACGAGCGGCCAGATCACCGGCTACAGCGCCGGCCAAGGCATCCCGACCAAGGTGTGGCTGCTCGACCATGAGGGCATCGCGCACCGGTAGTTGGCGGGGTCACCGGCGACCGAGCGGTAGCAGGCCGAGCGCCCGCACCGCGTCACGCTCTTCCACCAGTTCGGCCACGGATGCCCGAATGCGGCTGCGCGAGAACTCGTTCAGTTCGAGCCCATTCACGATGCACCACTGCCCATCGACGGAACGCACCGGAAACGAACAGATCAATCCCGGCGAAACGTCGTACGAGCCGTCGGAGACCACGCCCGCGCTGGTCCAGTCGGCCCCGCGGCCGTTCACCCAGTCAAAAATATGATCAATGGCGGCGTTGGCCGCCGAAGCCACCGACGAGCCGCCTCGCACAGCGATGATCTCCGAGCCGCGCTTGGCTACTCGAGGAATGAAAGTCTGCGCCAGCCACTGCTCATCGACGAGCTCGCGAACCGCACGGCCCTCTGCGGTCGCCTGAAAAACATCCGGATACTGACTGGAGGAGTGGTTTCCCCAAATCGTCAGCCCGTGAATCGCGTCAACGGGTACCTGGAGGTGGTTGGAGAGCTGCCCGACGGCCCGGTTGTGGTCAAGCCGGGTCATGGCGGTGAAACGCTCCCGCGGAATGTCGGGCGCGTGCGCAGCGGCGATGAGGGCGTTCGTGTTGGCAGGGTTGCCCACGACGAGCACGCGCACATCGTCGGCGGCACCCGCATTTATTGCGGCGCCCTGCGGCCCGAAAATACGACCGTTCGCTTCGAGCAGGTCGGCCCGTTCCATGCCGGGCCCCCGGGGACGAGATCCGACCAGCAGCGCAATGTTGACGCCGTCGAACGCGACGGCCGGGTCGTCGGTGACGGTCACGGTGCGCAGCAGCCCAAAAGCGCAGTCCTCAAGTTCGAGCGCGGATCCTTCGGCGGCCTTGATCCCCTGCGGTATTTCGAGAAGGGTCAGATTCACCGGAGTCGTAGGGCCAAGGAGCGCGCCCGAGGCGATACGAAACAGCAGCGCATAGCCGATCTGACCACCGGCGCCGGTGACCGTGACGTTGACCGGCTGACGCCGGACCGGCACGTTTGCATCGGACAAGTTCAGGTCTGAGGTCGTATCGCCGGTGTTCACCCACCCAGCCTATCCCCGCGTTCCTTCGTGGTGTAGATGCTCGACGCGGCCGGAACGCCCGGGGAGGCAAGCTGCTGCTCGGCGAGCAGCTCAATCTCCCCCGGAGCTCCCACAGCGAGGCGAATGCCCTGCGCCGTTGCCCAGTCGATCAATTCGGTAACCGACCCGAGGTTCTCGCCACTCTGCACCAGCGCCCGGGTGAACTCACCCTTGGACTTCTTGTTGAAATGGTTGAGTGCCCGCTTCCGGCCGTCGACGGTCTCAGCGACGACGCGCACGTACACCGAGCCCGGGCGCACGGGCGCGGCTCCGAGCGCAACATACGCCTCGGAACGCAGATCGAGCAGCAGCCCGGTGGTCCGAGCCAGAACGCCCGCGACGGATGCTCCCCAATGCTTCTTCAATGCCAGCTCAGGTATGCGAGAGTCGTGCGACATACGGTACGCGGGAATGTGGTCGAGAGCGTGCAGCGGCCCCAACAGCGCCGAGTGCACCGCGACGTGGGTGTGCGCGAATGCCCGCTCCGATTCAGAGAGGGATGCTGCATCCAGTCCGTCGTAGAGCACACCGGTGTAGCGATCAATGACCGGCATGGTCGGCGAGGTGAGCAACAAACGGTTGCGGTCGATTTCACACAGTTGGGTCCGCCCGAGTTTCAGGGCCGCCTGCGCGGTCTTCGCGTTGCGTGAGAGTTTGACGAGGGCCCGAGCCAGGGCGCGACGTTGCGCAGTCAGACTGGGATAGGACAGTGTCGACCAGTCCAGGGGTACAGCTTCGCCGCCGGAACGTTTCGTCTCCGACGGCGGAAGCAGTATCAACACGGGTGACCTGGGTTATGAACCAACGAGTTCAGCCTTGCGGGCCACGATGGTGACCGTGTCGTTATCGACCGAAAGAAAACCATCTTCGGCCCGTGCAACAACCTTCGACCCGTCGTCCAGGGTGAGGCGAACGTCGCCCACGGCCAGAATCGCCAACATCGGCTCGTGGCCGGCAAGAATACCGATCTCGCCCTCGACGGTCTTGGCCACAACCATCGTCACCTCGCCGGTCCAGACCTCTCGCGCGGCCGAGACAACGCTGACGGAAAGCGACTTCGCCATACTTAGTCGTTCTCCTTCTGGATCTGGGCCCACTTCTCTTCGACGTCGTTGATGCCACCGACGTTGAAGAAGGCCTGCTCGGCCACGTGGTCGAAGTCACCATTGGCGATTGCCGTGAACGACTCGATGGTGTCCTTGAGCGGAACAGTGGAACCTTCGACACCGGTGAACTTCTTCGCCATGTAGGTGTTCTGGGAGAGGAACTGCTGAATGCGGCGGGCACGGGACACCGTGACCTTGTCTTCTTCAGAGAGCTCGTCAACGCCCAGGATCGCGATGATCTCCTGGAGTTCCTTGTTCTTCTGCAGGATAGCCTTGACGCGCACAGCCGTGTTGTAGTGATCGGCACCCAGGTAGCGGGGGTCGAGGATGCGGCTGGTCGAGGTGAGCGGATCAACGGCCGGGTACAGGCCCTTGGACGCGATTTCACGCGACAGCTCGGTCGTGGCGTCCAGGTGGGCGAAAGTGGTCGCCGGTGCGGGGTCGGTGTAGTCGTCGGCGGGCACGTAGATCGCCTGCAGGGAGGTGATCGAGTGTCCACGGGTCGACGTGATGCGCTCCTGCAGGATTCCCATCTCGTCGGCCAGGTTGGGCTGGTAGCCCACCGCAGAAGGCATGCGGCCCAGCAGGGTCGACACCTCCGAACCGGCCTGGGTGAAGCGGAAGATGTTGTCGATGAAGAGCAAGACGTCTTGCTTCTCGACGTCGCGGAAATACTCAGCCATGGTCAGGGCGCTGAGCGCGACGCGCAGACGAGTTCCCGGCGGCTCGTCCATCTGGCCGAAGACTAGCGCGGTCTTATCGAAGACGCCGGCTTCCTCCATCTCGGCGATGAGGTCGTTGCCCTCACGGGTACGCTCACCGACGCCGGCGAACACTGATACTCCACCGTGGTCCTGCGCAACGCGCTGGATCATTTCCTGGATGAGGACGGTCTTACCGACTCCCGCACCACCGAAGAGGCCGATCTTTCCACCGAGAACATACGGCGTGAGAAGGTCGATGACCTTGATTCCAGTTTCGAACAGCTGGGTCTTGGACTCGAGCTGGTCGAAGGCCGGCGGCTTGCGGTGGATGGGCCAGCGCTCGGTGATCTCAATCTTCTCACCGGGCTTGGCGTTGAGCACATCACCGATGACGTTGAAAACCTTGCCCTTGGTGACGTTTCCGACCGGAACCGTGATGGGGCTGCCGGTGTCGCGCACTTCCTGGCCGCGGACGAGTCCGTCGGTCGGGTTGAGCGCGATGGCGCGAACGAGGTCGTCACCGAGGTGCAGTGCAACCTCCAGCGTGATCTCGTTCGAGTCGTCACCGATGGTGATCGTGGTCTTCAGGGCGTTGTAGATGCCGGGGATCGAGTCATGCGGAAACTCGATGTCGACAACGGGGCCCGTGACGCGCGCGATGCGGCCAACAGAGCCGGCCGTGTCCTCCGCCCGGACTGGCGCAATTGCGGTGTCAGTCATTGCTCTCTCTTCTCTGCCCATGGGACATGTGAACTACTTCTTAGCGGATGAGAGCGCGTCGGCTCCACCCACGATCTCGGAAATCTGCTGGGTGATCTCAGACTGACGCGCGTTGTTCGACAGGCGCGTGTAGTCCGTGATCAGCTTGTCGGCATTATCGCTTGCCGACTTCATTGCCTTCTGGCGGCTTGCATGCTCAGACGCAGCCGACTGCAGCATGGCGTTGAACAGACGACTCTCGATGTACACCGGGAGGAGGCTGTCCAGAACCGTTTCAACGTCGGGCTCGAACTCGTAGAGCGGGAGAACCGTGTTATCGCCGGGTTCTTCCACACCCTCAACGACCTCGAGGGGAAGCAGCCGAACAACCTCGGGCACCTGGGTGACCATGCTGACGAAGCGGTTGTAGACGATGTGGATCTCGTCGACGCCACCATCGGAGTAGTCCGTGAGGAAGGACTCCAGCAGGGCCTCTCCGATCTCCTTGGCCGTCTCAAACTGCGGCTGATCGGTTCCGCCGGTCCAGACTCGCTCCGACGTGCGGTTACGAAAACTGAAGTAGGCGATGGCCTTCCGGCCCACCAGGAAGTAGACGATGTCCTTGCCCTGGCCGCGGAGCAACTCGCTGAGCGACTCCGCCTCCCGCAGAACCTGCGAGCTGAACGCGCCAGCCAAGCCGCGGTCGGAAGCGAAGATGACGACCGCTGCGCGCTCGATCTTCTCGGGCTCCGTGGTGAGCACGTGATCGACGTTTGAGTACGTGGCCACCGCTGAAACGGCGCGCGTCACCGCGCGCGAATACGGGGTTGACGCAGCGACTCGCGCCTGAGCTTTCTGAATGCGCGAGGCGGAGATCAGCTCCATGGCCCGAGTGATCTTCTTGGTCGTCTGGGCAGACTTGATCTTCTGCCGGTAGACCCGAAGTTGCGCTCCCATGTTTCTGCTTCCTTGTCTTTCAGTGTTGTCGTCGGTCGTACTGTGTCGTCAGAATCGGCGAGGACTAGCGGCGGTGCTTGACGATCTTTTCCTGGTTGACGTCTTCGGCGGCAATCGCCTCAAACTTTTCCTTACCAACCGAGGCGAGCGGCTTGCCCTCACCGGTCTGGAATTCGAGCTTGAACTTATCGACTCCGGCGGTCAGAGCGGCAACGGTCTCATCGGAGAGAACGTTGGTCTCGCGCAGGTTTTTCAGGATCTCGGTGTTGCGACCGAGGAAGTCGAGCAGTTCGCGCTCGAACCGCAATACGTCGGGAACCGGAACCTCGTCGAGCTTGCCGTTGATGCCGGACCAGATCGATACGACCTGGTCCTCAACGGGGTACGGCGAGTACTGCGGCTGACGCAGCAGCTCGGTCAGGCGGGCGCCACGGGCGAGCTGACGACGGCTGGCCGCGTCGAGGTCAGAGGCGAACATCGCGAAGGCTTCGAGCGAACGGTACTGGGCCAGCTCGAGCTTGAGCGTGCCGGAGACCTTCTTGATCGACTTGACCTGCGCATCGCCACCGACACGGGAGACCGAGATACCCACATCAACAGCGGGACGCTGGTTGGCGTTGAACAGGTCGGATTGTAGAAAGATCTGGCCGTCGGTGATCGAGATCACGTTGGTCGGAATGTAGGCGGCAACGTCGTTGGCCTTGGTCTCGATGATCGGAAGGCCGGTCATCGATCCGGCACCGAGCTCGTCCGAGAGCTTGGCACAACGCTCGAGCAGACGGGAGTGCAGGTAGAAGACGTCTCCGGGGTACGCTTCGCGTCCCGGTGGGCGACGAAGCAGCAGGGATACTGCACGGTAGGCCTCAGCCTGCTTGGAGAGGTCATCGAAGACGATGAGAACATGCTTGCCGGCGTACATCCAGTGCTGGCCGATGGCCGAACCCGTGTACGGGGCGAGGTATTTGAAGCCGGCGGGGTCCGAGGCAGGAGCGGCGACGATGGTGGTGTACTCCATCGCTCCGGCATCCTCGAGCGCTCCCTTGACCGAAGCAATGGTGGAGCCCTTTTGGCCGATAGCGACGTAGATGCAACGAACCTGCTTGTTGCTGTCGCCCGACTCCCAGTTCGCCTTCTGGTTGATGATGGTATCGATCGCGATCGCGGTCTTGCCAGTCTGGCGGTCACCAATGATGAGTTGACGCTGGCCACGGCCGATCGGGATCATGGCGTCAATGGCCTTGATGCCGGTCTGCATCGGCTCGTGCACGCTCTTGCGGTGCATAACACCGGGAGCCTGCAGTTCGAGGGCACGACGACCTTCGGTCGCAATGTCGCCCAGTCCGTCAATCGGAGCACCGAGCGGGTCAACGACGCGGCCGAGGTAGCCGTCGCCGACGGGAACGGAGAGGACCTCGCCAGTGCGGTGCACCTCCATGCCTTCAACGATGCTGGCGAACTCGCCGAGCACAACGACGCCGATCTCGTCTTCGTCGAGGTTCTGGGCGAGGCCCAGGGTGCCGTCGGCAAATTTGATGAGTTCGTTGGCCATCACGCCGGGCAAGCCCTCAACGTGGGCGATACCGTCGCCGGCCGTGGTGACGTAGCCGACCTCGGTCGTTGATGTCTTGTTCGGCTCGTAGGACTTCACGAAGTCCTGGAGAGCGCCACGGATCTCATCGGGGCTGATCGTTAGTTCTGCCATCATCTTCCCTTTTCTGTACGGCTGTACAGGTTCTGTCTGTTCGAGGACGCTGCCGCCCTGAGTCATCTGGTACTGCTGGGGTTTGTGGTGCTGCCGAAGAAATCAGCTGGCGAGCTGGAGTCTCAAATCTGCAAGGCGGGTTGCGATGCTGCCGTCGATGACCAGATCGCCAATTTGTACGCGAACTCCGCCGACCAGTGCCGGGTCTACGACCTGGTTGATGGTGAGTGCACGTCCGTGGCGTTCCTGGAGGGTCGTCTGCAAGCGGGCGAGCTGGGCGGGCGTGAGTACGCTCGCCGAAGTGATGGTGGCAATCGACGTACCCGATTGGTCGGCGACAACGGATGCAGCGTGCCGCAGCAGTTCGCCGATGCGGCGGCCGCGAGGCTGCTGCACCAGATGCCGAACAATCGCCAGCGTCTGACCGGATACTTTGCCGGCCAGAAGCTTCTGCACGAGGGCTGCCTTGGCGTCGACCTTGCCGAGCTTGCTGGCCAGGGCCAGCTCCAGCTCAGCGTCCGAGGACACCGTCTTGCCGAAGGCGAAGAGTTCGCCCTCAATCGACGTGCCGGCCGGTGCCGACAGAGCGGATGCCCGCAGGCCCAGTTCTTCGATTCCGGCGAGCAGGTCGTCGTGGCTGGACCAGCGTTCCGACACGGCGGCTGCGAGCAGGTCAAGCGCCCGAGGCGTCACGTTCGAGCCGAATACGGCACGAACGAGGGTGACCTTGGCGGACGACTCCGCTGATGCATCGCCGAGTGCCGACAATAGCTGAGACGTCGACCCGATCACTCGACCGGCGCCGAAGAGGCTTTCGCCGGTCGCCAGATCAGTCGTACCGCCGGGTACGGACAGTGCCGCCCTCGATGTGGCGAGTGCTTCTCTGGTGGCGCTTCCCATTTGTTAGATCTTTCCTGCTGATGGAGCTGCTGCGTGAGACGGTACTTCGCTGGCTTCGAGTTCCGCCAGGAAACGATCGACAATGGCGCTGGCTTTCGCGTCGTCGGACAGACTTTCACCGATGACACCCGAGGCGAGGTCAATGGCGAGGGCGCCCACTTCGCTCCGGAGTGACACGACGGCGGCCTGACGTTCGGCTTCGATCTGCGTCTTGGCACTGGCCGCGATGCGACCGGCTTCGGCCGCAGCCTGCTCCTTGTGCTCAGCGACGATGCGCTGGCCGTCGGTGCGGGCCTGGTCACGAATCTGACCGGCTTCAGCGCGAGCATCAGCGAGCTGGGCCGTGTACTGCACGAGTGCAGCTTCGGCCTTGCGCTGGGCCTCGTCGGCCTTGGCGATGTTGCCCTCGATGGCTTCTGCACGGTCGTCAAGGAGCTTCTGCATTCTGGGGAGCACGAGCTTCCAGAAGAAGAACAAAATCACGACAAAGCAGACCGCCGACCAGATGATGTCGTAAACCTCTGGGATGAGCGGGTTTTTCGTCGCTTCTTCCGTCGCGGCTGCAATTACTGCGTGAAGCATCATGCCTCCTAACTGAGTAGTGAAGAGGACTAGTTCGTGAAGATGAAGTAGGTGGCGATGCCGATGAAGGCGAGCGCCTCGGTGAAGGCGATACCGATGTACATCAGCACCTGCAGGCGGCCGGCCAGCTCAGGCTGACGTGCGACACCTTCGATGGTCTTGCCAACGACGATACCCACACCGATTGCCGGGCCGATGGCTGCGAGGCCATAACCGACGGTCGCGATGTTTCCGTTGATTTCCGCGAGAACGGTTGTTGCGTCCACGTATGTTTCCTTCCGTGATGGTGAATGCGGCGAGTGCCGGATTCCTAAAGTGTCTAGTGTTCCTCAGCCAGCGCGAGCTGGATGTAGACGGCGGTGAGTAGGGCAAAAATGTAAGCCTGGAGAACGGCAATCAGCACTTCGAAGAGCGTGAAGGCGAAGCCGAAGACGAGGGTGCCAGCGCCGAAGAGCTTGAACCCGCCATCCGCAGTGAAGAAGAAGAACTGGGTGGCGCTGAAGAACAGCACGAGCAGAAGGTGCCCGACGATCATGTTCATCATGAGTCGAAGCGTGAGGGTGACCGGGCGCACCAGGAACGTCGAGATGAATTCGATCGGCGTGACGATGATGTACAGGAACGGCGGAACTCCGGGAGGGAAGAGCGAGTTGCGGAAGAATTTAACCGGGCTCTTCTTCACGCCGGCGTAAATGAAGGTTCCGTAGGAAATAACACCGAGTAGCAGCGGAACCCCGATCACCGAGGTGCCGGCAATATTGAGGAACGGGATGATTCCCGTGATGTTCATGAACAGCACCATGAAAAAGATGGTCGTCAGAAGCGGCAGAAACCGCCTGCCATCTTTCTTGCCGAGCAGGTCTTCGGCGATATTGACGCGAACGAAGTCGAGTCCCATTTCGGCCAGGCTCTGGCCGCGGGTCGGAATGATCTTCATGCGACGGGTGCCGAGCCAGAAGACGAGCATCAGGACCGCGACCGCAAGAAAGCGAATCAGAATAATGCGGTTGATCTCGAAGTTGGTACCCTCGAAGAAAATGACATCGGGGAAGAACTCATTGATGGAGGGACCGTTGAATTCACCGTCGCCGGTGGCAGACGGGACCATCAGGTTTACGGCGATTTCTAGCAGCGCTTTCTCCTGTTTCGGGGCGGTGAGCTCTGCTCGCGCAACGACGAATATGGGCGGGTTTACGACGCTGTAAAGCATGTGCAAACCGGGGTGGGATCGTTTTTTACTCTAGCAAAGATCAGGCGCTGAGCCGAATCGAGACCGGGATCCGTGGGCGGATGAGTAGAAGGGTTACTCGTCCACTGGGGCTGTGGGCAACGTGACGTCGCTGGCGTAGGGCATTCGGCTCTTCATCACGACGACAGCGTCCACGACAAGGGACCCCACAACGCCCGCAATAATGCAGAGGAACAGCACCATCGGCTGGATCCACAAGCGATCCTGCAGCACCACGAGCAACACCAGGAAGACAACAAATTTGAGCAGCCAGCCACCCATGATGATGCCGAAGAAGCCGCCAATGGCGGACTCGTTTCCGGCGATACGATTGGCGAGCAGAATGCTGCCGGCCGTGATGCCCATGAAGGCGACGGACATGACCGTTCCGATCAGGGCGCTGAGCACACCGGTGCCGCCGTCGACGAGGTAGCCGACGACGCAACCGACCACGGCGATGGCGAGGGCGACGTACGCCCCGTAGACGAGGATGCGACGCAGCACGGGGATCGACGTCGGCTGGGCTGGTGGGGTGGCGCTGGTCATGCGTTCTCCTCGGCAGGCGCCGCAGCGGGTACGGTCGCTCGTGTCGTTGTGGTGACTGACGGTGCTGGAACTGATCGTGTTGGCATGGCGGCCTCGTCGAGCGGGTCGTACTGGTCGAGCACAGCGATTTGTGCGGGTGCCGACTGACTGACCCATTCACCGGTCTTGCGGCGGCCGAGTGGGGCGAGCGTGACGATGGTGCAGGTGAGCAGCGACGTCACCAGGAAGATGGTCGCGTACCAGGTCGGCAGGGCGAAGTAGACCGGCAGGATGTAATAGAGCAGGCATCCAACGGAGGCTGCGGCTGTCCACCCGTAGAAGATCAGTACGGCATGCAGGTGGGAGTGCCCCATATCGAGCAGCCGGTGGTGCAGGTGTTTTCGGTCGGCGCTGAAGGGCGATTTGCCGGCCCGCACCCGCCGGAACACCGCCAGCCCGAAGTCGAGCAGCGGAATGATCATGATCGCCACCGGCAACAGGATGGGGATGAACGCGGGAAAGAGTTGCGAGCGGTTGATGGCGGTCGGGTCGATCTGCCCGGTGATGGCGATGGCGCTCGTGGCCATGAGCAGGCCGACGAGAAGCGCTCCGGCATCGCCCATGAACAGTTTGGCCGGGTGCCAGTTCAATGGGAGGAAACCCACACAGGCGCCGACCAGAATGGCGGCGATGAGCGACGCGAGGTTGAAGTAGTTGGTCGGCGAGGTGTCGCGCACGAGCAGATAGCTGTAGAGAAAGAACACACCGTTGGCAATGAGGGCCACGCCGGTGACAAGGCCGTCGAGGCCGTCGATGAAGTTGATCATGTTCATGACCACAACGATGGCGACGACCGTGAACACAATCGACATCCAGCCGCTACCGACCGTCAAGCCCCCGATCGGCAGGGAGTAGATTTGCACGCCCTGCCAGGCGACGAGCCCGGCGGCGATGAACTGACCGGCGAGTTTCGTCATCCAGTCGAGGTCCCAGATGTCGTCGGCGACGCCGACGAGCACGATGAGCAGGGCCGCACCGAGAATGGCGAGAATCTGCTGCGGATCGGCGAATACGAGTCGGAGCGGCGCAAAGGCCCCCGCGAGGAGATAGGCGATTCCGAAAGCAACCAGGATGCCGAGGAACATGGCGATGCCGCCGAGGCGCGGGGTGGGGCGGGTGTGCACGTCACGTTCGCGAATCTTGGGGTACAGATGGTACTTGTGGCTGAGTTTGTAGACCACGATCGACAGCACGAACGTGACGATCGCCGAAACGAACGCGAGCAGAATGAAAAGGGTCATGGTCTACCGGCTGGCATCCGTTTCGCCCTGAGATTCGTCTTGGGACGGTGCGGCGATGGTGGGTGTCGCATCCGCATCAACCGGTTCTGCCGGTGTTCCGGGAATAGCCGGTGCGGCCGCCAGCACGTCGCCCACGACGGCCAGGAGTGCGTCTCGGGAGATGACGCCGCTGCGTACGATATGGAGGAAACCGCCGTTGGTTTCGAACCCGGTGGCGTCAACAATCGTCGACGAGCCGTCTCCCGATTGGCCGAACGCGCTTTCATAGGTGCCGCCGGCCGTGCCGCCGTCGAGGTAGACGTCGATGCTCTCGCCGAGCGCCGCTTCGGCGGATTGCGCGTCACGGGTTGCGGGCATTCCGCTGAGGTTGGCGCTCGATACGGCGAGCGGGCCGGTTTCGGCGAGCAGGTCGAGCGCGATTTGGTTGCTCGGCATGCGCAGCGCCACGGTGCCGCGGGTTTCACCCAGATCCCAGACCAGCGAGGGCTGGGCATTGACGATGATCGTCAATCCACCCGGCCAGAACGCCGCGACCAGGTCGCGCACCGGCTGCGGCACGTCGACGGCGAGAGCGTCGAGGGTGGGAATGCTGGGAATGAGAACGGGCGGCGGCGACTGACGGCTGCGGCCCTTCGCATCGAGGAGCAGCTGCACCGCCTCGGCGTTGAACGCGTCAGCGGCCACACCGTAAACCGTATCGGTGGGGATGACCACGAGCGCCCCGCGGCCGATGGCCGCGCGCGCCAGTGTGATGTGCGCCGCGTAGTCAGACTCGCTCGTTTCCGAGTCGCTCGTGCAATCGTAGATACGTGTCATTTCCGGTAATTCTAACTCAGCGCGGTTGTGAAGAGCGGATGCGGGCGGTTTAAGGGCGCAGCGCGGTGGTGGCCCGGTCGCGGCTGGTGTAATCGCGGTGGGTGGCTGGTGCACGCCAGCCATCGTTCGTGAGCAACTCCCGTATCGCGGCGCCCTGCAGTTCGCCGTGCTCGATCACGAGCACACCGCCGGGGCGCAGCAGGCGCAGGCCGGTTGCCGATACGCTGCGTACCACGTCGAGGCCGTCGACACCGCCGAACAGGGCGTGGGCGGGATCAAACAGGCGCACCTCGGGGTCGCGGGGAATCGCATCCGCGGGAATGTAGGGCGGATTCGAGATGACGACGGCGACCGTACCGTCGAGTTCGACGAACGCGTCGGCGAGGTCGCCGAAGACGAGGGTGGCGTTACGCGCTCCGATCTCCTCGAAGTTACGAGTGGTCCAGGGGAAGGCCTCCGGCGAGTTTTCAATCGCGAAAATGCGCGCGTGCGGCACCTCGGTGGCCAGGACCAGGGCGATTGCGCCGCTTCCGGTGCCGAGGTCGACGCCGATCGGCTCTGGATCGGGCATGGAGCGCAGCGCGTCGATGGCGAACTGGGCGACCTGCTCGGTTTCGGGGCGCGGCACGAACACCCCCGGCCCCACGTTCAGGGCGAGGGAGCGGAACGGGGCGCGGCCGGTGATGTGCTGGAGGGGTTCGCGTGTGCTGCGGCGGGCAAGCAGGGTGTCGATGGTGGCGGCATCCGCGTGGCTGATGGTCCGATTCAGGAAGCTGCCGGCCTGCACCTCGCCGCGGCTCTGCCCGAGTACGTGGCCGATCAACAGGTCGGCATCGACCTCGGGGTCGGAGATGCCGGCCGCGGTGAGCAGGCTGATCGCTCGGTTTCGTAAGGAGCGCAGGGTGGGGGGTAGGGCAGAATCTGAAGAAGGCACGTACTGAAATGTAACTCACCGACCGCTATTCAGCCGGGGGACATAGGCTGGACTCGGCCTTTTCCACCGAACGAAAGTTGCCCTCGTGCCAAAGATCTATTCCGATATCACCGAAGCCGTTGGTGGGACCCCCCTCGTCAAACTGAACCGTTTGACCACAGGCCTCGGCGCGACCGTACTCGCCAAGCTCGAGTTCTATAATCCTTCCAGCAGCGTGAAGGACCGCATCGGTGTTGCGATGATCAATGCGGCCGAGAAGGACGGTTCGCTGGGGCCCGGCGGCACCATCGTCGAAGCGACCAGCGGCAACACGGGCATCGCCCTCGCCATGGTCGGTGCCGCCCGCGGCTACACGGTCATTCTGGCGATGCCCGAAACCATGAGCAAGGAACGCCGCGTCATGATGCGCGCCTACGGCGCCAAAATCGAGCTCACCGCGGGAGCCGATGGCATGCGCGGCGCGGTCGAAAAGGCCGCCGAGATCGTCGCGAACACGCCGGGCGCCATACTCGCCAGCCAGTTCACGAATCCGGCCAACCCGGCCATCCACCGCGCGACTACCGGCGTGGAGATCTGGAATGACACCGAGGGTGCCGTTGACATTCTTGTCGCGGGCATCGGCACCGGCGGCACCATCTCCGGAGCCGGCGGCTACCTCAAGGAGCAAAAGCCGGGCCTCAAGGTCGTCGGTGTTGAGCCCATCGACTCCCCCATCCTGACCGGCGGTACCCCCGGTCCGCACAAGATTCAGGGTCTGGGCGCAAACTTCGTGCCGGAAGTCCTGGACCGCAAGGTCTACGACTCGATCACCGATGTGACGCTGGCCGACTCCCTCGCCACGGCACGCGCACTCGGCACCGAGGAAGGCATCCTCGGCGGCATCTCCTGCGGCGCCGCCGTCTGGGCCGCGCTCGAGCAGGCAAAACTGCCCGAGAACGCTGGCAAGACCATCGTCGTCATCATTCCCGGCTTCGGCGAGCGGTACATTTCGACCGTGCTGTACGAAGACCTGCTGGACTAAGACCTGCGGGACTACGAGAATGCTGTCTCTGCCTACATGAATCCTTTTTCACGCATCCGTGAAGACATTGCGGCCGCGCGCGCCCACGACCCCGCTGCGCGGAGCAACATCGAGGTCTTTCTCGCCTACAGCGGGCTGCACGCAGTCTGGTCGTATCGGGTTGCGAATCGACTCTGGCGGGCCGGGCAGCACCTGCCAGCCCGCCTGGTATCGCAGGTGACCCGGTTTCTGACCGGAATTGAGATTCATCCGGGCGCAACGATCGGGCGCCGCCTGTTCATCGACCACGGCATGGGTGTCGTGATCGGTGAAACGGCCGTGCTCGGTAAGGACGTGATGCTCTACCACGGGGTGACGCTGGGTGGTAAGAGCCGTCACGGGCATGCGCGTGGGGTGCGGAGGCATCCGTTTCTCGACGATGGCGTCACGGTGGGTGCGGGAGCCAAGGTGCTCGGCCCGATCACGATCGGGGCGTGGAGCACGATCGGCTCGAACGCGGTCGTGACCAAGGACGCCCCGCCGCGGTCGCTGCTGGTGGGCGTACCGGCGACGATTCGCCCGCAAACCCCCGCGACGGTGGAGTCGGCCCGGGGAGGCACCGTCGAACCCGAATACTACCTCTGACCCAATTCGCCGGCTACTCGGGGTCGCCGAGCTCGGCCAGACGGGTTTCCTCATCGGCGTGGATGCAGGAGTCGATGACGGGGCCGAGAGCTCCGTTCATCACGGCGTCCAGGTTGTACGCCTTGTAGCCGGTGCGGTGATCGGCGATGCGGTTCTCCGGAAAATTGTACGTGCGGATGCGTTCTGAGCGATCCATCGTACGGATCTGCCCCTTGCGCACCAGGCTCGCCGCCGCGTCGATCTCTTCCTGCTGGCGGGCCAGAACCCGGGCACGCAGCACACGCATGCCCGCTTCCTTGTTCTGCAGCTGGGACTTCTCGTTCTGCATCGCGACCACGATTCCGGTCGGAAGATGGGTGATGCGTACAGCCGAGTCGGTCGTGTTGACCGATTGGCCGCCCGGGCCGCTCGACCGGTAGACATCGATTTTGAGGTCGTTCGGGTGCAACTCGACCTCTTCGGGTTCGTCGACCTCCGGGAAGACGAGCACGCCGGCTGCGGAGGTGTGAATGCGTCCCTGCGACTCGGTCGCCGGAACACGCTGTACGCGGTGCACGCCGCCCTCGTATTTCAGGTGGGCCCACACGCCCTCGGCCGGGTCGCTCGACGATCCCTTGATCGCGAGCTGGATATCCTTGATTCCGCCGAGATCGCTCGAGGTCTGCTCGATGATCTCGGTCTTCCAGCGATTCGACTCGGCGTAGTGCAGGTACATGCGCAGGAGATCAGCGGCGAACAGTGCCGATTCGGCACCGCCCTCCCCCATCTTGATTTCCATGATGACGTCACGGGCGTCGAGTTCGTCGCGCGGAATCAGCAAGCGCCGCAGCTTCTCGGCCGCAACGCCCTGCTGTTCCACGAGATCCGGGATCTCCTCGGCGAAGGCAGCATCTTCATCGGCGAGTTCACGAGCGGCTTCAAGATTATCGTCGACCTCTTTCCACACGTGGTACGCCGCGATGATGCGGCTCAGCTCGGCGTAGCGCCGGTTGACCTTCTTCGAACGGGCCGGATTCGCGTGCAGCTCCGGATCCGCCAACTGTGACTGCAGGTCGTCGTGCTCGGCCAGCAGCGTGAGGACGGATTCGAACATTATTTGTCCTTGTCTGACCCGTTCAGGGTCGGCATCGACTTCTGAACCTGCATGAGGAATTCTACGTTCGAGGAGGTCTCCTTGAGACGGCCGAGGATGAGTTCGAGCGCCTGCTGCTGCTCAAGCCCGGCGAGGGCGCGACGCAGCTTCCAGGTGACCTTGACTTCATCGGCGCTCATCAGCATTTCTTCGCGCCGGGTACCCGATGCGTTCACGTCAACGGCGGGGAAGATGCGCTTGTCGGCCAGCTGGCGTGACAGCCGCAGTTCCATGTTGCCGGTGCCCTTGAACTCCTCGAAGATGACCTCGTCCATTTTGGAGCCGGTCTCCACGAGCGCGGAGGCGAGGATGGTGAGCGAGCCACCGTTCTCGATGTTGCGAGCCGCACCGAAGAAACGCTTTGGCGGATACAGAGCGGATGCGTCGACGCCGCCCGAGAGGATACGACCGGAGGCAGGTGCCACCAAGTTGTAGGCACGGCCCAGGCGGGTGATCGAGTCGAGCAGTACGACGACGTCGTGGCCCAGTTCGACCAGACGCTTGGCGCGCTCGATGGCGAGCTCGGCGACCGTGGTGTGGTCTTCGGCTGGACGGTCGAAGGTGGAGGCGATGACCTCACCCTTCACCGTGCGCTGCATGTCGGTGACCTCTTCGGGTCGCTCATCGACCAGGACGACCATGAGGTGCACCTCGGGGTTGTTGGTGGCGATGGCGTTCGCGATCTGCTGCATGACGATGGTCTTGCCGGCCTTGGGGGGTGCGACGATCAGACCGCGCTGCCCCTTGCCGATCGGGGCGACAAGGTCGATTATGCGCTGGGTGAGCTTTCCGGGCTCGGTTTCGAGGCGCAGGCGTTCCGTCGGGTACAACGGCGTGAGCTTGTGGAAGTCGACGCGGGTCGCGGCCTCCTCAACGGTCTGCCCGTTGATCGAGTCAACCTTGACGATGGCGTTGTACTTCTGACGCCCGGACTGGTCGCCCTCGTGCGGCTGGCGAATGGAGCCGACGACGGCGTCACCCTTGCGCAGGTTGTACTTCTTGACCTGGCCCAGCGAGACGTAGACGTCGCTCGCACCGGGCAAGTAGCCGGAGGTGCGGACGAAGGCGTAGTTGTCGAGCACGTCGAGGATGCCCGCGACGGGAATGAGAACGTCGTCGTCGTTGACCTCGGGTTCGAAGTCATCGCCCTGGTTCGGGCCGCGACGCTTGCGGTCACGGTACCGGTTGCGGTTGCCGCGGCCGTTCAGGTCGTCGTCGAGCTGGTTCCGGTCCTGGCCACGGTCGTTCTGACCCTGATTACGGTCCTGGTTCCGGTCCTGGCCCCGGTCGTTCTGGCCCTGGTTGCGGTCGGCCTGCGCTTGGGCACGCTCCTGATTGCGCTCCTGGTTGCGCTCGTTGCGAGCCTGACGCTGGCTCTGCGCCCGCGTCATGCCCTCGTCGTTGGTGCCGTTCTGGTTACGGTCGTTCTGACCGCGGTCGTTCTGGTTGTTCTGGCTGTTCTGACTGTTCTGACTGTTCTGGCTGTTCTGGCTGTTTTGGCGATCGGTGGCCGGGGCGTTCTCACCCTGGTTGCGGTCAGCAGCCTGCGCGCGGTCAGCGCCCCCGCGGCTGCGGCTGCGGCTGCGGCCCTGGCGGGGGGCCGCTGTGTCGATCGACTCGTCGGTTGATTCGACCTGTGCATCAGCTGGTGCGTCGGTCGACACCTCGAGCGCGTCGGTGGCTGCAACCTCGACAGCCACTCCGTCAAACCCTGCGGGCGACTCGGAGGGAGTCACAGCGGCGGTGCGCTGCGACGAAGCGCGACGGGACGCGCGGCGAGGGGCCGGTGCGTCCGGAGCCGGTGAGTCGGCGAGGGTCTCAGCAGGAGCATCGGCGGAGTCGGCAACCACTGCGGCGGCGTCATCGAGGTGCACGGGTGCGACCTGCACGCGCTTGCGCGCCTGGCGAACCGGCTTGTCGGTATCGGGTGCGGAGCTCTCTGAAGCGGATGCCGCGCCATCCACTGGTGCCGCCACGACATTGCGGGCGTTGCGCGCGATACGAGAGCCGGCGGCCGGTGCGTCGGGCAGGATGATGCCGAATCCGGTGCTGGCGTCGGCATTGACGTGGGACTTGGCGGGAGCGGCGGTGTTGGTGCTGGCACGACGCGGTGCACGCTTGCGCGGGGCGGTATCGATCGCCTCGGCGAGGCTATCCATCGGTGCAGCCTCGACCGGTGCAGCCTCGACCGGTGCAGCCTCGACCGGAGCAGCCTCGACCGGAGCAGCGGCACTGGCCTGATCGGTGCCGGACCGAGCCGTGGTGATCGCGTCCACGAGTTCTCCTTTACGAAGTTTGGAAGCGCCGGAGATTCCCAGTTCAAGGGCCAGAGCCTGAAGCTCGGACACGCGAAGGGCACTCAGGCGAGGAAGGTCCGAGCCAGCGGCGCGGAGGTTGACATCAGTCACGAAGGGGGTTCCTTTCCCCTGCCGAACGAAAATTCAGGCCAGGAGAGATGTGTGCAGCGACGAATGCGCTGCGGGTGATCCAATCCGACAAATGGAGGGGATTGGTGTAAACACGCACAGCTACGCACGAAATCGCAATAGCAGTGAGGTAAAGGGAATGCACCGGAGAGGGTGTCGCCGTGGGCGGTTGCTATCGGGTGCACCCTTACCCTAGCACTCCCCCGCCAGTCGAGCCGACGTGCGTGCGGCACGTTGGCTCGATCGGAACGCTCGCTACGCGGCGTTCTCCTGGGTGAGCGGATGCACGGTCGCACCCTGTACATCAACGGCGAGCATGAGGGCACGCCAGGGGGTCTCGGATTGGCTCGCGACGAGTTCGGCAGCGACCAGGCGCTGTCCAGGGTCGCTCGCGAGCACGAGAATCGATGGCCCGGCACCGGACACGACGGCCGCGAAGCCGGCGGCGCGCAGCAGGGTGATGAGTTTGTTCGTCTCCGGCATGGCGGCGGCGCGGTAGCTCTGGTGCAGTTTGTCTTCGGTCGCGGCGAGCAGCAGTTCCGGGCTCTGGATGAGCGCGGCGATCAGCAGCGCGGATCGCGACAGGTTGAAGACGGCGTCTTCATGTGGCACCGAGGCCGGCTGCAGACTGCGTGCGAGAGCGGTGGACATCTCCTGCGCGGGCACGACCACGAGCGGCTTGACACCGCGATGCACCATGAGTTTTTTGTGGCGCGGGCCCTCCGGGGTGGTCCAGGCAATGGTCAGGCCGCCAAACAGCGCCGGGGCGACATTATCGGGGTGACCTTCCATCTCGGTGGCGAGCACGAGCAGCATTTCGGCGTCGATGTCAACGATTCCCTCGAGCAGTCCCTTCGCCGCCATGATGCCCGACACTATGGCTGCGCCGGAGGAGCCGAGGCCGCGCCCGTGCGGAATGACGTTGTACGCGACGATGTTGAGCCCGGGCATGGGCTGACCGACGGCTTTGAAGGTGTGAATGATCGCCCGCACGACGAGGTTGCTCTCGTCGGTGGGTACCAGACCGGCACCGACGCCGTGCACCTCGACGAACACGCCGGGTTCGCTGCGCACGGTCACCTCAAGCTTGTCGTACTTGGCCAGCGCCAGACCGAGAGTGTCGAAGCCGGGACCGAGGTTGGCCGTCGTGGCCGGCACCTGCACCGATACCGCGCGGCCGATCAGCGAAACGGGCCTGGTCATGCCTTGGCCAGGCCAAGCACGCTCGCGATTTCAGCGGTGTCGACCGGAACAATGGTGGGCACAACGTCGGAACCGTCGGCGGTACGCAGCGCCCACTGCGGGTCCTTCAGACCGTGACCGGTGACCGTGATGACCACGGTCGAGCCCTTCGGAATAAACCCGGCCTCGGCACGCTCGAACAGGCCGGCGACTCCGATAGCGGATGTCGGTTCCACGAAAATACCGACCTCGGCCGAGAGAATACGATGGGCTTCAAGAATCTTCGCGTCGGTGATGGCACCGAAGTAGCCGTCGCTCTGCTCACGTGCGTTCAGCGCGAGGTCCCACGACGCCGGATTGCCGATGCGGATGGCGCTGGCGATGGTGTCGGGGTGGTCGACACGGTGGCCGAGAACAATCGGGGCGCTGCCGGAGGCCTGAAAGCCGAACATGCGCGGCAGCTTCGAGGTGGCGCCGCGGGCGACCTCTTCGCTGTAGCCGCGAAAGTAGGCGGTGTAGTTGCCGGCATTGCCGACCGGAACGAACTGAAAGTCGGGGGCGTCGCCGAGCACTTCGACGACTTCAAATGCCGCGGTCTTCTGGCCTTCGATGCGGTCGGGGTTGACCGAGTTGACCAGGTGCACCGGGTAATTGGTGGCGAGTTCGCGCGCGATGTCGAGGCAGTCATCAAAGTTACCCTGCACCTGCAGCAGCTGCGCGTTGTGGGCGACGGCCTGGCTGAGCTTGCCCATGGCAATCTTGCCCTCGGGCACCAGCACGGCGGCGGTGATGCCGGCGTGGGCGGCGTACGCGGCAGCGGAGGCGCTGGTGTTGCCGGTTGAGGCGCAGATGACGACTTTCGCTCCGTCTTCCACGGCCTTGGAGACGGCCATGGTCATGCCGCGGTCCTTGAACGACCCGGTGGGATTCATACCCTCGAACTTGATCCAGACCTTGGCGCCGGTGCGCGCGGAGAGTGCGGCGGCCGGAATGAGCGGCGTTCCACCCTCACCGAGGGTGATGATCGGGGTCGCGGCCGAGATGTTCAGTCGGTCGGAGTATTCGTTCAATACCCCGCGCCACTGGCGGCTGACTATCGCGCCCGGCGTGGTCAGGTTGGTGCGGGTCTCGCTTGGGCTAAACATCAAACTCCTTCAACTCTCAAAACGGATGCGACTTCGCTGACAAAACTGTTGGTGGCCAGGTCCTGCACGGTGGCGGCGAGTGCGGCCTCCGTTGCGTCATGGGTCCCGATCACTAGGGTAGCCGTGGCCGAGCGGGCTGCACGACTCGCCGTGCCGATCACGGCCGGCGTCATGGACTGTTCCACGAGCGCGAGCGACACCTTGCGCTTGCCGAACACGCTCGCGATGGTCGCGAGCACGCCGGGTTCGTCGGTGACCTCGAGGGTTACCGCATAGCGGGTGGTGACCCGGCCGATGTCAAAGACCGGCAGGGCGGCGTGGCTGGACGCAGCAACTCCCGGCCCGCCGGCGACGTGACGCCGCGCGATGGAGACGACGTCGCCGAGTACGGCCGAGGCCGTCTCGACTCCTCCGGCTCCGGCTCCGTAGAACATGAGGCTGCCGGCGGATTCCGCCTCGACGAAGACGGCGTTGTTGGCGCCGTGCACGGCGGCGAGCGGATGACTGCGCGGCACCATCGCCGGGTAGACCCGCGCTGAGACGCCGTCGACGCCGTTCTCGTCGGTGACGCGTTCGCAGATCGCGAGCAGCTTCACGACGTAGCCGGCCTTGCGGGCCGATTCGATCTGCGCCGGCGTGACAGAGGTGATGCCCTCGCGATAAACGGATGCCAGCGGTACCGTCGTGTGAAACGCCAGACTGGCCAGAATGGCGGCCTTCTGCGCCGCGTCATAGCCGTCAATATCGGCGGTTGGGTCGGCCTCCGCGTAACCGAGCGCGGTGGCCTCGGCCAACGCGTCGCCGAGACTGGACCCTTGCGTATCCATGCGGTCAAGGATGAAGTTCGTGGTGCCGTTGACGATGCCCAGGATGCGCTTGATCTGGTCGCCGGCGAAGCTTTCGCGCAGCGGGCGCACGATGGGAATGGCCCCGGCAACCGCGGCCTCGTAGTTGAGCTGAGCGCCGACCTGGTCGGCGGCCGCGAACAGCTCAGGCCCGTGCAGGGCCAGGAGCGCCTTGTTCGCGGTGACGACATCCGCTCCGGAACTGATCGCGAGCAGAATGTAGCTGCGGGCCGGCTCGATGCCTCCCATGAGTTCAATGACGATGTCGGCGCCGAGAATGAGTTCTGCGGCGTCGGTCGTGAACAGCTCGCGCGGCAGGTCGACGGTGCGTTCCGCGTTCACATCGCGAACCGCGATGCCGACCAGTTCCAGGGTGGCGCCGACCCGGTTGGCGAGCTCCGGGCCCTGTTCCAGTAGTAGGCGGGCCACCTGGGCACCGACGGATCCACCACCGAGGAGGGCGACGCGCAGATTCCGGTATTCGATCTTCAAGATTCTCCTACGTCGGTGCGGCCAGACGGCGCCGCCCCGGTGTCGCGCGCGAGCAGGTCGAAGATCGTTTCACCGCGCACGAGCACGCGCGCTGATCCGTTCAGTACGGCAACGACGGACGCGCGGCCCTGATAGTTGTAGTTGTTGGAGAGCGCCCAGCAGTAGGCGCCGGTGGCGGGTACGGCGAGCAGATCGCCGGGAGTCACGTCACCGGGCAGGTAGTCGGAATCGACGACGATGTCACCGCTCTCACAGTGTTTACCGGCGATGCGCACGAGCACCGGAAGAGCGGTCGACGCGCGATCGGCGAGGCGCACCGCATAGTCGGCGCCGTAGAGGGCCGGGCGCACGTTGTCGCTCATTCCGCCATCGACGCTGACGTAGAGCCGCGGGGCGCCCGAGACGTCGACGGCCTTGGTCGTGCCGACCCGGTACAGGCTCACGCCGGCGGGACCAATGATGACGCGGCCGGGTTCGAACGCGACGACCGGCAGCGGAATGTTCAGTCGCGCGCACTCGGTGGCGACGATGTCTGCCAGGGCCACGGCGAGTTCGCGTATCGGCGTGGGCTCGTCGGCACTCGTATAGGCGATGCCGAAGCCGCCGCCGAGGTTCAGCTCGGGTACCGGGCCGGAGGCCAGCAGCTCGGCGTGCACGTCCAACAGCCGAGCGGCCGACTCGGCGAATCCCTCGGCGCCGAAGATCTGCGAGCCAATGTGGCAGTGCAATCCGACGAAGTTGAGTGCGGCTTCGGCGCGAATCAGCCCGACCAGCCTCGGAGCGTCCGTGAGTACGATGCCGAATTTCTGGTCTTCGTGGGAGGTGGCGAGAAAATCGTGGGTGTGCGCGTGCACGCCGCTGTTCACGCGCAGGCGCACGTTCTGCACCCGACCGTTGCGGGCAGCGGCTTCGGCGACGCGGCCGATTTCGACCTCGCTGTCAATCACGATCGTGCCGACACCGACCCGGGTGGCCTGGTCGAGTTCGGCCAGGGACTTGTTGTTGCCGTGAAAACCGAGCCGGGCCGGGTCGGCGCCGCCGGCCAGCGCGACGGCCAGTTCTCCGCCGCTACACACATCTATGTTCAGGCCAGCGGCGATCATCCAGCGCACGACCTCGGTCGAGAGAAAGGCCTTGCCGGCGTAGTAGACCTTGGCGCTCGTGCCGATGCGGGCGAACTCGGCCTGGAACTCGGCGAGCAGCTCTGCCGCCCGAGCGCGAGCATCCGCTTCGTCGATAATATAGAGGGGCGTGCCGAATTCGGCGGCGAGGGCCGCGGCGCTGACCCCGCCGAAGACGAGTTCGCCGGTGCTGGTGCGCTCAGCCGAGGTGGGCCAGAGACCCGGCGCGAGCGCGTTGGCGTCGGCGGGCTGGTGCAGCCACGCGGGCGCCAGCGGATTGGGCGTGCGTTCAAGGGGATCAGGTGTCACGGGAACTACCTCACGAGAGTCGAAGGGGAATCTCAGCGAGCGAACCCGGATTGGTCCCTGAAGCCGGAAAATAGGCCAACCCGGTGACCGGGCGTACCTGGCCATATTCTACTGTCGCACGAGGTTCGAATTAGCGGGAGCAGCTGCCGAGGGTGGTCAGCGACTGCGCGGTGAGCATAAGACTGTTCGACTCCAGCTTAACGCGTGCACGTGTGGGCGAGATGTCGACGCCGCTCAGCTCAACTCCCTTGGGAAGATAGCTCGCGACGCAGACTGCGATCGGCGCCCGCTGGAGGATCAGGTCGACGAGGGGGGTTGCGTCGATGTCGCCGACCCCGCTCGTTACGGTGGCTTCGGTGGGCGCGAAGTTCAGCGTATCGCCGGCGGCGCTGGCGCTGGCCGTGGCGCTGTAGCCGACGTTGAAATCGAACAACTGCACCGTGCCGGTATAGGCCACCGTGCCGTCTCCGAGGGTCATTACGGCGTCAGCGGGGGCGGTACCAGAGGCCTGCACGAGCTGGTTGAGGGCGTTCTGGTCGAGGTCGAGCGTGGCGTTGAGTGAGCCGATGGCCTTTGCGGTGTTCGTCGATACGTTGTGGGCAATCACGTGAACGGATGCCGGCACGCCGTCGACCGTCAGGTTCGGCGCGGTCAGTTCGATCTGGTCGAAGCTGCCGGCGATGAACTGTGCGATCACGGACGTGCCGCCGATGGTGACGGTGATGTCGCCGGTCACGGAAGCGGGCATCCGGTTGCTGATCTCGGTTTCGGCGCGATCCTGCGCAACCGCGCGCACCCCGTTGTCGACGAGAAAATAGGCGACGACGAGCAGAATTGCGATCACGCCGACGATGATCAGCGAAACGACGCCGCGACGTTTAGTTCCCGCCATGGCTACATGCGCTCCGGGGCAGTGACGCCGAGCAGGCCGAGGCCGTTGCGGATCACCTGGCCGGTCGCGTCGTTGAGCCACAGGCGGGTGCGATGCAGGTCGGTGACCGGTTCCTCGCCGAGCGGAATGACGCGACAGTTGTCGTACCAGCGGTGGTAGTAGCCGGCGACCTCTTCGATGTAGCGGGCCACGCGGTGCGGCTCGCGTAGTTCAGCAGCCTGGGCGACGACACGGGGAAACTCCTGCAGCACGCCGAGGAGCGCGGATTCGCTGTCGTGCACGAGCAATTCCGGGGCGAAGACCGTGCGTTCGACACCGCTCGCGGCGGCGTTGCGGGCAACCGAGCAGGTGCGGGCGTGGGCGTACTGCACGTAGAAGACGGGGTTGTCGTTGGTGCGTTTGCCGAGCAGGTCGAGGTCGATGTCGAGCTGCGAATCACTGTTCGAGCGCACCAGGGCGTAGCGGCCGGCGTCGACGCCGACCGCGTCGACGAGGTCATCGAGGGTGACAATGGTGCCGGCCCGCTTGGACATGCGCACCGGTTCGCCGTCTTTGAGCAGGTTGACCATCTGGCCGATCAGAATCTGCAGGTTCACGCCGGGCTCATCGCCGAAGGCTGAAACCATCGCCATCATGCGGCCGACGTAACCATGGTGGTCGGCGCCGAGCATGATCAGGCACTGGTCGAATCCGCGCTCGCGCTTGTCGAGGTAGTAACCGAGGTCGCCCGAGATGTAAGCGGGTTCACCATTTGAGCGAATGATGACCCGGTCGCGATCATCACCGAATGTGGTCGTGCGTAGCCAGATGGCGCCATCCGCTTCGAAGATGTGGCCCTGTTCGCGCAGTCGCTCGATGGCGCGGTCGACGGCGCCGGATTCGTGCAGGGAATCTTCGTGAAAGTACACGTCGAAGTCGACGCCGAAGCCGTGCAGCTTGTCTTTGATCTCGGTGAACATGAGATCAACGCCGATGGAACGGAACACCTCTTGCTGTTCCTCGCGCGTGAGGGCGGCGACGTCGCCATCGTACGTCGCGAGAACGTTGGCGGCGATATCGCCGATGTAGCCTCCGCCGTAACCGTCTTCGGGGGTGGGGTCACCGAGGTAGCTGGCGAGCACGCTGCGGGCAAAACGATCAATCTGCGAACCGTGGTCGTTGAAGTAGTACTCGCGGGTCACATCGGCGCCCTCGGCCTGCAGCACCCGGGCCAGGCTGTCGCCGACCGCGGCCCAGCGCACGCCGCCCATGTGAATCGGGCCGGTGGGGTTGGCCGAGACGAATTCAAGGTTAATGTTGAGGCCGTCATACAGGTGGCCGGTGCCGTAGACTGTGCCCTGGTCGACGATGGTCTTGGCCAGTGCGCCCGCCGCCGCCGCCTCGAGGCGAATATTGATGAAGCCGGGGCCGGCGATTTCAACGGATGCGACATCCGTCAACTCTTCGAGACCAGCAGCCAGTTCGGCCGCGATGTCACGCGGGTTGGCACCGAGGGGTTTGGCGATCTTCAGCGCAATACTCGAGGCCCAGTCGCCGTGGTCGCGGTTTCGCGGGCGTTCGACGGCGACGTCGGCGAGGGTGAGTCCGAGGTCTACCCCGACCGTGTCAACCTCGCGTCGGCGTTCGCTGACGCCCCGGATGAGGTCGAAAAGGGACTGGGAGAGTTCGGCAGGAGTCACTGCTCAATCGTACCGGCCCCCTCCTGTTGGTAAGGTCAACGCGTGACTGATACACGCGTCTACCCCTCTTTTGTTCGTACCGCCGCGCGTACCGCCGCGCGTACCACGCGCCGACAAGCCGGCCTGGTGCTCGCCGGTGGCGCGTTGTTCGCCCTCCTGTTGACCGGGTGCAGTGGTGGCGACACCCCAACGCCGTCGGATTCCGCAGCGGCGACGAGCGGGGCATCCGCTGACCCGAGCGAGAGTGCTGCACCCTCGCCGTCGCCGACGCCGGAAGCGACCGGCGCGCCGATCGCGCAGACCTGTGACCAGCTGCTCACGCTGCAGGATGTCTACAACTTCAACCCGAACTACGGCACCGCGCCCGACTACTCGCCAGCTGCCGGCGGTCTGGCCGAGACCGCACAGACCTACAACGGGCTGACCTGCGGCTGGTCGAACCAGTCGAGCGGTGAACTCATTGAGGTCTCGGTCGTGGCACCCAACGACGTGTTGATGACCACGCTCAAGCAGAAGGCGGATGCCGACAGCCAAGCCGTTCCGACCTACGGCACCCCGCCGACCGTCGACGGTTTCTTCACCTACGCCGGTGGCAGCGGTCAGGCCCAGGTCTTCACCGGCACGTACTGGGTCACCATGAGTTCGCCGGCGTTCTACAACGAGCCCGGTGCCGCGGAAGGCCTCATGTCGGCGGTACTCACTCACCTCGGGTAGCGAATGCCGCCGGTGGGTCGTGACGGCCGGGCCAGGATGCTAACCTTGAAACACCCTGGCCCCCATAGCTCAGGGGATAGAGCACTGCCCTCCGGAGGCAGGGGCGGCAGTTCGAATCTGCCTGGGGGCACACTTGTCACGTGACACGCCAGTTCGGACAAGCGGAACCATCTAAGGGCACCTGAACTAAACCGTACCTGAACTAAACCGTATTCTCGGGACTACCCAATGTCGCCGTCCTCAGGCGCTCCTCGGAGCTGCCCGCAGGGGCGCACGCACGGGGGTTGCCCATAAGCCGGCCAGTCGCACCGCTCGAAGTGCGATGAAGAGTTCGGCGGCCTGGCCGGGTTTCGCTACGGAGCGGCCGGTCATTTCGGTTATCCGACCCAAGCGGTGCAGGACTGTATTTCGGTGGCAATGAAGTTGCTTGCCACACTCGGCGGTCGAGCCGTCGGTGGCGAACCAGCCTTCGAGCGTGTCGAGCAGCACGCGGGCATCATCCGGTTCAAGGTCGGCCAGTCCGCCGAGAACGCCGTCGCGGAGTTCGGCAGCGTATGCGGGTTGAGACACGAGCATGGTGTCGATTGGGGCTGCGCCGTAGAGATGCACTCCCACTGCGGCGGGGGCGATGCAGCGCATGGCGAGAAGCGCTTGCCGAACCGCGGCAGGCGCGTGCTGAAGAGATTCAAGCGGCAGGCTCACCCCGATTCGTGAACTCACGGATTCGGCAAGTGCGTGCGCTGCGGCGGACGGGTGCGTACCCGCCCCGCTTCCGAGCAGGCCCAGGTACTCACCTTTCCATGGGGCCCATGCCGAGCTCACGCCCATACCTCGCAGTCGGTCGGTGATAGCGGGAATCGGATCATCGTCCGAGTGCCGCATCTCGACGGCAAGAACGACGAAGGTTGCCTGGTGTGGAAGACCAAGAGCGCGGACCGCTCGACCGGGGTCGCCCGAGAACTCGCCTTCCAGAATCGTGAGCAGCATGACGTTCTTGCTCTGCTGGTCTTTGCGCTCCCGTTCGTCGACGACCTCTCGGTACGTCTCCGCGGCGGCGCTCGAGTACCGGTCGATGATGCCCCACACTCCGGATGATGCGGTGAGCAGCGCGGTTGCGTGTTCGGGTGTCGTCGCCTTCGCCATCATCGCGTCCCACAGGTGCAGACCGGCAAGCCGGTATGCGTGCAGCAGGCTCGCCATGGGGATACCGTGCTCGGCTTTCACGCGGCCCGCGTGCCGTGGGGCGGCGAGCGAGTCATTGATGCCGAGCAGGCATTGCAGGATCGCCTCAAGGTTGTCGTGCACAATACCTTCGAGCACACCTGCGGCCAGGGCGCTCTCGGCGTAATCGTGCTCGCCGTTGATAATCTGGGCAACAACGCTGTCAGACAACTCGCCGACCGAGTCGATCATGTCCGAGAAGATCTCCCGCGCGCCCTCCACCATCGCATCCGGGCTCGGCAGACTCTGCGGCGCTTCATTGCTTTTCATGCACCCAGTGTAATCCGGTGGTTATGCCGAATGGTTGTGCAGCCGCACAACGCCGGCGGCCGAAGTCGCGGCGGCGGCCTATCGCTATCGCCGACAGCGGAGTCCAGACTGGGCGGTCACGGCAACCCTGGATTCGAGGCGCTGTCAGGTAACAATCAAGGGAGATTGATGACCATCACCGATCCGACGTCGAGGACACGGGCCATTCCGGCCCTCGACCAGCAACAGCGCGATGCTCTCGATGCGGCCATCATTGAGTTGGCCTCGGGTGCCAAGCTTTGGGCAAGGACTTTACTTTCCGAACGTGCCGGATTGCTTGGGTCTGTGCACGCGGCAATGACCGGGGCCGCCCAGGAATGGGCGGAGACGGCCGCTGCTATCAAGGGACTGGATCCTTCATCCCCGCTCGTCGGGGAAGAATGGATCGCCGGCCCCTATGCGTGCCTTTCGGGCGCAGGTACCCTCACCCATTCCGTCGCAGCACTCGCTGCGGGGACGAGCCCTCTCGCCACACGCCGGTTCGGAACGGCGCCCGGCGGTCGCGTCACCATCCCGGTGCTTCCTACCAACGGGCATGAGTGGTTGCTGCTGCACGGATTCAGCGCTGAGGTCTGGATGGCTCCGGGCCGCTCTGCCGGGGAGGTGCGGTCCAGCGCCGGACTTGGTGAGCTCACGCCAACGATGTCGGGCGGAGTGGGACTCGTTCTCGGTGCCGGCAACATCACGTCGATCCCGCCGCTCGACGTGATCTACGAGATTGTCGCAAACAACCGGTCGGTGCTGCTGAAGCTCAATCCGGTCATGGCCGGAATGAAATCTGTTTTCGACAAGGCTCTCGCCCCCTTGATCGACTTCGGGGTGCTTCGCATCGTACAGGGCGCTGCAGACGTTGGGGCGTATCTCACGCAGCACGATGGCATTGCTCACGTGCACATCACCGGGAGTGCGGCAACTCACGATGCCATCGTCTGGGGGACGGGCGAGGATGCAGCGCGCCGCAAGGCAGCAGGCAGCCCGTTGCTCGCGAAGCCCATCACCAGCGAACTCGGCGGAGTGTCGCCCATCATCATCGTGCCGAGCGCATGGACAAAGCGTGATCTGCGCTACCAGGCCGAGCACGTCGTCACCCAGCGCCTGCACAATGGTGGTTACAACTGCATTGCCGGCCAGGTGGTTGTGGTCAGCAGCAACTGGCCCCAGAAAAAAGCGTTCCTCGCCGAACTCCGACGGGCATTTGCGGCGGCCGCTCAACGCCCAGCCTGGTATCCCGGTAGCGATGGTCGAATGAGCGCCGCATCAGCCGCCTACCCGGCTGCCGAGCGCATGGGTAAAGACGGCTGCCGCCTGCTGATCGATGTCCAAGCCGAAGACGACCCATCGAATGTGCTCACCACGGAATATTTCTCCCCGGTGCTGGGTGTTGTCGAAGTTCCTGGCACAGGCCAGACCTTCCTCGACGCTGCTGTCACTCTCGCCAATGACGAGTTCGTCGGTACCTTGGGCGCCAACCTCATTGTCGAACCGAAGGTCATCCGGCAGCTCGGGACCGGGTTCCTCGACGCCATTGCACGCCTGCGCTACGGCACGATCGCCATCAACGCGTGGACCGGCCTCGGATTTCTCACCGCAACCGCATCGTGGGGTGCATTCCCCGGCGCCACCATCGACAATGTGCAAAGCGGCATCGGAACTGTTCACAACGCCCTGCTCATCGATCGGCCCGAGCGTACGATCGTCCGCGGCCCGTTCCGGCCGTTCCCGCGATCGTTCGCGCACGGAGAATTCACTCTTTTCCCGAAGCCGCCATGGTTCGTGCAGGCGCGTTCCGCCGCGACTACGGGACGTCGTCTCGCCGGGTTTGCGGCCAAGCCGTCATGGCTGAAGATGCCCGCAATCTTCCTCGCGGCGTTCCGGGCCTAACCACCAGGTCATCCCGCACGCTCTCCCACCAATGATCCAGAGCAAGAAGGCGAGCCGCCGTGTTCAGCAGTCCCTTTTCCGACGTCGAAATCCCAGATCTAAGCGTATTTGACTACCTCTTCGGATCGCTCGACCGCGCATCCGCCGACCGCGTCGCCCTCACCGATGGGGCGACCGGTGAGACCACCACCTACGGCGCGCTGGTGCGCCAGGTCGAAGCCGTAGCGGGAGCACTCGCCGCTCGTGGCATCGGTGTGGGCAGCGTCGTGGCGTTGCATTCCCCGAACCGACCCGCTTTCGCCGTGGCGTTCCACGGGATTCTTCGCGCTGGCGCGACGGCGACTACGGTCAACGCGCTGTCCACGGCAGGCGAGATGGCGACGCAGCTTACCGACTCGAAAGCGGTGGCCATCATCGCAGCGGATACCCTGTTCCCCATCTCTGCGGAAGCCGGGAAACTGGCCGGTGTGGCAGCTGACAGCATCATCAGCCTCGGAGAGGTCGACGGGAGCACGGGTCTCGCCGACCTGGTCGGCGAGACTCATCCCGCGCCCGATGTCAGTTTCGATCCGGCGACGCACTTGGCGGTGCTGCCCTACAGTTCGGGAACGACGGGCAAAGCAAAGGGCGTCATGCTCACCCACCGCAACCTCGTGGCGAATGTCGCGCAGTCGGCACCCCTCGTCGGGGTGATGGCCGATGATCGCGTTCTGGCTGTGCTCCCGTTCTTCCACATCTACGGCATGACGGTGTTGCTCAACATATCCCTCGCGCAACGGACGACCCTGGTGACCATGGCGAGATTCGATCTGGCCGATTTCCTGGGCCTCATCCAGTCCGAGCGCATCACGTACGTCTTCATCGCCCCTCCCATCGCGGTCGCGCTGGCGAAGCATCCGCTGGTCTCCGAATTTGACCTGTCGAGCCTTCGCACGGTGTTCTCTGGGGCGGCGCCCCTGGACGGCATCGTCGGTGGCGATGTTGCCGAGCGACTGAACTGCGAGGTTCTTCAGGGCTACGGAATGACCGAGATGAGCCCTGTGTCGCACGCCATGCCTCGAGGTCGAACCGACATCCCCCTGAACTCGGTCGGTCTCACGGTGCCGAACATGCAGTGCCGCATCGTCGACCCGCTCACCGGAGGCGACATAGAGATCCCGACGGTGGGTGTGAGTGAGCCCGGCGAACTGCTGTGTCGTGGCCCGAACATCATGGTGGGCTACCTCGGCAACGATGAGGCAACCCGGGCGACTCTCGACGCCGACGGATTCCTTCACACCGGCGACATCGCGACGGTGAGTGCCGAGGGGGTCGTGACTGTCGTCGACCGGCTGAAGGAGCTCATCAAGTACAAGGGGTACCAGGTGGCACCCGCGGAACTCGAGGCGTTGCTGCTGGGCCATCCCCAGATCGCCGACGCCGCTGTCATCGGCGTGATCGACGCCAATGGTGAAGAGGTGCCCAAAGCATTCCTGAGGCTGCAGCCGAAGGCAACGATCACGGTGGAGGACGTCATGATTTGGGTCGCCGAGCGAGTGGCCCCGCATAAGAAGGTTCGACAGGTGGAAATGATCGACTTCATCCCGAAGTCGGCGTCGGGCAAGATCCTGCGCAAGGATCTGCGATCAAAAGGAGCGCTGGTATGAGTAGCAGCACTGAAGAATTCGACTACGTCGTCGTCGGCGCAGGATCGGCCGGAGCAGCTGTCGCCGCTCGGCTCACCGAAGATGCGAGCATCTCCGTTTTGTTGCTCGAAGCCGGCGGTGTCGACGATAAGCAGGAGATCGCTATCCCGGCGGCATTCCCAAAGCTATTCAAGTCCGACGCCGACTGGAACTACCAGACCGAGCCGCAGGGCGAGCTCGAGGGGCGGTCGGTCTACTGGCCACGTGGCAAGGTGCTCGGCGGCTCATCCTCCCTCAACGCCATGATGTGGGTGCGCGGATTCGCCGCCGATTACGACAACTGGGCGAGGCTCGCCGGTGCCGACTGGTCGTACGAGGCGCTCCTACCGTATTTCCTCAAGGCGGAGGCGGTCGAGGGCAACACGGATCCCAACCAGGGCACGAACGGAGCGAATTCGATTTCGCACCAACGCAGTCCGCGGTCGCACACCGCAACCTTCCTCGAGGCTGCCGTCGAGGCCGGCATGCCACTCGTCGCCCCGAATTCGGCACACCCTGAGGGGGTCAGCCAGACGATGGTGAGCCAGCGTGGCGGCATGCGCCACAACACGTCGGCCGCCTACCTCGCGCCGGCAGCCGAGCGCTCCAACCTGGTTGTTCGCACCGGGGCCCACGTCACTCGCGTACTCTTCGAGGGAACCCGCGCGGTCGGTGTCGAGTACCTCAGCGAGGGCACCCCGACCTCAGTCTCCGCGCGCCGCGAGATCGTGCTGAGCGGCGGGGCGGTGAACACACCGCAGCTTCTCATGCTGTCGGGCATCGGCGATGCGTCGCACCTTTGCTCCCTCGGAATCACCGTTCTCGTTGATGCACCGGAGGTCGGTTCGAATATGCGCGATCACCTGTTCGCGGCACTCGCTGTCGACACCGACGATGACACCCTCTTCGGCGCCGAGACCGAAGACCAGCTCAACGACTTCGTCTCGCAGCAGCGCGGTATGCTCACCTCCAACATTGCGGAGGCGTACGGGTTCGTCAAGACCGACCCGTCCCTCGCCTTCCCTGACATTGAGGTGCTCTTCGCCGCCGTGCCGTACATCGGTGAGGGGCTTGTGGCCGCCCCAAGGCACGGCGTCAGCGTCGGCGCTATCCTGCTGCAGCCAAAGAGCCTCGGAACCGTGCGACTCGCGTCCGCCGATCCGCTCGCGAAGCCCCTGATCGATCCGAACTATCTCGGAGACCCGGAAGGGGAAGATCGCGCGACACTGCTCGCGGGCCTCGGCGTGTGTGAGCGCATCCTTGCCGCCACGGCCTTCGCGTCCACGCGGGGCGATGGCAAGTTCATTCAACCCGCCGGGTCAGATGCACAGGCGCCAGCCGAGCGAGATGCAAGGGTTATCGATGAGTTCTCGCAGACCCTCTACCACCCGACGAGCACCGCTCGCATGGGATCGGATACTGGATCGGTGGTCGACCCGGAGTTGCGTGTACGCGGAGTGCAGGGACTTCGCATCGCCGACGCGTCTATCATGCCTGAGATCATCCGGGGGCACACGAACGCTCCATCCATCATCATCGGCGAGAAGGCGGCTGATCTTCTGCGCGCATCGGTGCCGATCGCAGAGGAAGCGGCTTCGGTTCATTAATATGAGTACGGCGACGAGGATCGCGCTGTAGCGCTCATTCACCAGGCGCAGGGTCACGGTCGCGGCGAGAGTCTCCCTCGCGACCGGTGGTGGAGTGAACCAGCGGCTGATCAGCGGTGTCTGCGAGCAGATTGGGCTTCATCCGCACGCATTCCGCGCCCTGTTCCCGACCGATGATGTGCTGCTTGATGCGGTGAATGAGCTCCTCGTCACGGAGTGCGCCGAACGGCTTCAGGGTGGGGTTTTGGCGTTCACCCCGAAAGGTGGCGGTTCAGAATGCACTGAGGCTGCGCTGGCTCTCGCGAAGTCGCGGCCGCTCGATCGAAGCGCCATGACCATTCGCGCGGAGCGCAGATCTTTTGCGCTCCAAAAAGGCGAGGGCGAAAGCGATCCTTCGAGGCCTGGCTTTGGGGCCGGCACACCGAGTCGAACTTCTCGGAATCTCCCTGTATCGCCAGAACTTTGCCTGCGTTGCGGAAGCAGGTCAGCGAAAGGCGGTCGTAGCCGGGCAGAATCCCACGGTGGCCGCGAGGATGCATGCCCAGATCGGAATATGCATCCATCACGCCCAGCTTGCGGCGGTTGCGGAACTGAACAAGACCTAACTCGTCCGCAGAGCCACGCTCTTCGACCTGCACACCCCCGAGAACTGTCCCTGAGAAAACCGGCGGGACCCACCTCTTCGACCACGCCTCCACACCACCCCGCCGCGCCGCGCCATGAAATCCCCGCGCCCGTGCCGGACATGCCTCAGTATGAGAGTTGTGACAGACACCGAGCGCGAGAAGCGGATGCGCAACCTCGTCGTGCTCGTCGCCGACCCCGTGCGCCGCTACCTGCACCGCCGCACCGACGCCGCGACGGCCGACGACGTGCTCGGCGACACCCTGCTGGTGTGCTGGCGCCGCCTCGACGATGTGCCCGACGACGCCCTCCCCTGGGCGATCGTCGTCGCTCGGCAGTGCCTCAGCAACGCACGGCGGGCCGAGCGTCGCCGCACCCGTCTCATCGGCCGTATCATCGCCATCGACCCACCGCCGGTCGCTGCGGACGACAGCACCGCAGCATCCACCGTCGACGGCACCACCGCCGACGCCCGCGTGACCACCGCCCTCGGCGGCCTGCGTCGCCACGACGCCGAGATCCTGTGCCTGTGGGCGTGGGACGAGCTGACGAGCCCGCAGATTGCCCTCGTGCTCGGTATCAGCGCGAACGCCGCGGCGATCCGACTGCACCGTGCGAAAGCGCGCCTCAAGCAGGAGCTACTGAAATCTGATAGCCCGACCGGACATGTATCCCATGACGAAGGGAGCACCAATGCACGACGATGACCGTGCGCTGCAAGATCAGCTGCGCGCCGCCGATCCGGCCCGCACTCTGCCCCCTGCCTCGCCGACGTGGCTCGACCACAGAATGGAGCAGATCATGACCGACCAGACCCCCAGCACCGGGACCGTCACCCCCGAGGCGCCGCGACCCTTCTTCCGGCGGTGGATGCCGGTGGTTGGCGTCGCCGTCGGCCTCGCCATCGCCGCCGCAATCGTCGTGCCCCTCACCCTCGGCGGACCGAAACCCACCGTCGAGGCGCTGCAGCCGCCCCTGGGCGGAGGCCTCGCGAGCGGCAGCTGCCTCGCGCTCGAGCCGGCGACCGTCGCCGCGCAGGAGCAGGCGTTCGCCGCGACGGTGCTGCAGATCCAGGGGGACACCGTTGTGCTGGAGGTCACGGAACGCTTCACCGGCGACGTCGCCGACCGCGTCGAGGTGACGCAGGTCGACGCGATGACCTCCGACTTCTCGGGCGTGCCCTTCGCGGTCGGCCAGAGCTACCTCGTCGGCGCACTCGACGGAACGATTACCGGCTGCGGCGTCACCGGGGCCGACAGCGCCGAGCTCCGCGCCGTCTACGACACAGCATTTCCCGGCTGATCCACGCCCGCGAGAGCGGCCGACGGGAACAGCGGATCGAATCGTCCCATCCATAGCGTGCGAAACGCCGTCGCTGGCGATTCCTCGACAGGAATCGGCGGCAGATGACATTTCTCCCGTCACGCCTGGGCGCGCGAAGTTCTCCGAGGCCGAGTTCGAGGCGATCACCGCGGACGTCAAGACCGCGGCACGTCAAGACCGCGGCGTACCGGGTCATCGCCGGACGGGGCTCCACCGACGGCGTGTCCCGGGTGATCGAGGTGCCGCTCTCCGACTCGAACTGGCGTGACCGACGCACATCCGCGACTCGCCCGGGAGAGCCCGGACCGCTCCCCCGGCATTAACCGCTGATCTGCACCGGCGCACCGCCTGAGACGAGTGTCCAATCGACGCGTGCGAACGACGGTGGCTCCACCGCCTTGGCCCGGGTGACCCAGTCGATGATGAGCTGGCGGATCTCCTGCTGGGCATTGTGGACCACAGGCGCGGCCGTGACCCCGGGGAAAGCGCCGCCGCCGGACTGCCTGTAGTTGTTGATGGCGACGACGAACTGCGCCGTGGGGTCGATTGGGTCACCGTTGTAGTTGAGGTCGATGATCCTTGAACCGGGATCCCTGGCGACGTCGATCTTGTAGCTGAGCGGTGCGTCGAGTCCCCCCATCACGTCGTAGTTGTAGTCCGGCGTGCCCGTCGGCGCAACGGCGGTGACCGCGTTGGTGAGCTGGTCCGCCGTGAAGGGCCCGGTGCCGGTGACCTGTGTGAAGTACCGGGCAGACTTCTCGAGGTAGGCCTTGACCTCTGCGCCGGTGAGGGTGATGCCGAGAAGGGTGTTGTCGAAGATATACAGCCCGGCGACGTCGCGAACGGTCACCTCGCCGGCGGGGATCGCGGCCTCCCGATTGAACGGGGCCGCGATTGACAGGATCGGCAGGCCGGCCTGTGGTGTCCCGGCAATCGCCGCGCGCACCGCCTGACCCTGCACGAGGTTGATGAAGTCCAGTGCCGCGCTGTCCTCGTAGCGCGCGGTGGCGCAGGACATCGCCTCGGTGCAGCTGCCGATGACTGAGTTGACGTAACCGATGACCGTGTCGTGGTCGGCGCCGAGCAGGTCGATTACCTGAGGATCCTCGGGAACGGTGTTGCTGTTGAGCACGCTGGATCCGACGCTCTCGACCGCCCATCGGCCGTTGCGCTTGACCAACGACAGCTCGATCAGAGACAAACGCATACCCCAACGGAGCGGTTCGGTCAGAATCACGGTGCGACCGGTCTGTGAGTTGACGACTCGTCGCTCCGGGATTTCCTGGTGGGCATGACCGACCAGGATCGCATCGATCCCGGGAACCTGCTCGGCCACCAGGGTTGCCGCGTTCTCGGGATACGGGAGGGCGTCGCCATAGGACGACGAGTTCGTGGCGCCGGAGTGCGCGGCCACGACGACGACATCCGCCCCCGCGGCACGCATGCGGGGCACCCAGACCCCGGCCTGCTCGACCAGGCCGGGAAACGTCAGCTGACCCTCGACGTTCGCCTTGTCCCAGATAGCGATCCCGGGATTGGTCAGGCCGAGGATGCCCACCTTGATCGGTTTCTCACCGGCCGGTTTGATCGTCTTGATGACGTACGGCGCGAAGGCAGGCAGTCCGGTCGCTGCGTCCAGCGCGTTCGCGCCGAGCAGCGGAAAGTCGAGCTGATCGGCGAAGGTTCGAAGCAGCGGGATGCCGTAGTTGAACTCGTGGTTGCCGAGGGCTGCGGCGTCGTAGCCGATGTAGTTCATGGCCGCGGCCATCGGGTGCAGGTGACCGCCGGTGATCGGCGCGATGCGCGCAAAATAGTAGGCCAGTGGAGTTCCCTGAATCGTGTCGCCGGCGTCGATCATCAGCGTGTTCTCGCGCCCGCGCTGCAGACGGACCGCCTCGACGAGCGTGGCCACCTTGGCCAGGCCGATGTCGTTCCTCCCGGAGTCGTCGTATTGCGCGTTCTGGAAGTAGTTCCAATTGAAGACGCAGCCGTGCAGGTCGGTCGTGCCCATGATTGTCAGCGAGACCGAGTCTCCTGGGCGATGTCGCCCCCCACGCTCTGCGGCCTGGGCCGGCGTCATGCCGGCTGCGGTCAGAACGCTCACCGCCGCGAAACTACCCAGCACGGTGCGTCGAGTCAGTTGAATTGGCAAATTCACTCCCTAGGTGCGCCGCTGGATGGAGGCGTCGTGAGGCAAGTGATCAACCCCCAACAATAACGGTAGACCCGTCCGAGATGGCCTGTCAATCAGTCCAGGGCCTCGTCAGAGTCGCGTGGTGAGCGGGTGAGCAATATTCAGTCCGCGTGTGCAATCTCCTCAGGGAAGTGATCCCTGCTGCATACTCCAGCGCGCAGTGCGCTCAGCGACGTTGTCGAGGGCACGCTATCCAGGTCCGAATCAACCGGCTGGCGGCGCCAGCCCGAGCCGCGGATACATGATGACGAATGCCTCGTCGAGCCCATCCGTAAGAGCGGGTAGAACATGCCCCCCGTTAGGTGATTCCCAATACGTGACGGTCATGCCCGCGGCCGCTGCCGCATCCGCCATGCGTTTCTGACCCGGGATGAAACCCACATCGTCCGACCCGACAGTGAACACCGCGACAGTGTTGGGAAATCTCTTGGCGGCCAGCAGGTTGATGGGCTTCACCGCGTCATACGCGGCCTGGTCACCGTGGAAGACATCGGCGAGTGTCGCCGCTTGGATCTCCGATCCAGCGAACTCCTCACCGGAGATGTCTACGACGTTCGAGAACAGGTCCGGGTGCTTGGCGGCCAGTGAAATGGCGCACTGTCCGCCATTGGAATAGCCGGCGATGGTCCAGTAGCGTGGGTCGTTGATGATGTTGAGGTTCGCCCGTGCCCAATTGACGACATCCGTGGTGATAAAGGTCTCGGCGTTGCCATAGTTTGGAGTGTCCAGGCACAGGGGGTCACCGGAAGGGTCGCCGAGTTGGTCGGCGACGATGACGATTGGGGCCAGACCGGCGTGAGCGGCAGCATCGCGGTCCAGCGTCGCGGCGATGAACGACGGATCGGGGTTTCCCGGTTGCCCCATGAGAAGGATCACCAGCGGCAACGCTGGCGGTTTCGCAACCAGCGCTGCGGGCGGCAGATAGATTCCGGCCGGCCTCGACGTAAATCCCGATACCGTGTTTGGAATGATCTGGCTCCCGGTCGTGCCTTTCGCGGGCTGGTCGGCCGGAGCTACCCAGCTTCGGTATAGCGCGCCGCCTGCGCCCGACCCTGCAGCAGAGGGGAGCGCGATCGCCGATTCCGTTGTGACGCCGAACAGCGAGCCGACAGTGTGGTTCAGTCCGAAGCTCGCATTGATCGCCAGCGTTCCCGCCACGAGGAATAACACTACGGATGCCGAGGCAGCGATCTTTCGGCGCACGCGCGACCGCAGGAGATTCGCGATGGCAACAGCGATCGCCACGCACGTTGCTACAAGCCACAAGAAGGAGACCAGCCCGGGCGACATACCGAACAGGTCGACAGCCGTCACCACCACGAACCACGCCGCCGCGGCGACACCGAGACCGGCGACTACCGCGATCAGCACCGTCACGATCCATCGCTTGGTCGGTGGCCGCGATAACAGGTAACCGAGATCGATGGTCGCAAGTCCGAGAACGATGTAGAGCAGGGGGGCATTGACGATGTCGATGCGCAGCACGGCCATACCGAGATCGTTAATGGGTGTCCCGCCTAACTGGTCGAATGAGAGCTTAGCCCCATCGACGATTGCTCAGCTGACGACGTCCGGTCTGAAGTCTGCGACCCCCGGTATAGCGATTCGAGGTGTTCGGCGCTGACACCAGTTCTGCGCATGTCCCGAAGCGGACCCAACGGTCGGGAGCAGACGACGTCGGGAGCGGGAAGCGCTCACCCAGCAAGGCCGGCTCAGACCGAAACAACATCGTGCGCACTCATTCTGTCTCCCCAGTCAGCCACGATGCCCGTCACCTTCGAGATGTGGAGCGCCCGACAGCGACACAATGACAGCGTTCCGGGTCTCGGCATTCATGTATGGGGGGAATCAGCCTGGTCAAGCCGACGTGATCCGGAGCATCACGCGATCCCGCCTGCCTTTTTTGGCCAGACGCTCGATCAGCATGATGATTCGATATTCAAGCTTGTACTTACCGAGAAAGATGACGTTCAGGCGTTCCGTGACGCCGGCCACGGTGACGATCTCTGCCCGTGCAGCGACGGATGCCACATCCTCTTTCACCTTGCCCATCCGGTCACAGGGGCGAAGCTCGACACGAGCGCTATTGCGCAGTCTCTTCACCTTGCCTGTGCCCTCCGGGGTCGTCACGACGAGTGCATCACCATCGCGGGCGATCCAAACCGGGGTCGATACCCCTTCACCTGACTTGCGAAAAGTCGTGAGTGAGACGAAGCGCTCGTCTCCTAACGCGTCCAGTGCTGAATCGAGAGTCACGATGCAAGTATGTTGGTCTCTTTCGTTCACGTCCACCGGTGCTCTCGCCAGCTCGCGGGCGCTCTCGGCACGCGAGTTGCTCTCGCCGCGTTGCTGGCCTCAGACTAGGGGTATCGGATCGCAACTGAGTCTTCCGCTGTCGGCTAAGGAGCTCACATGACCGAACCGAACGATGCACGCGTTGGCCTCTACATTGACTTCGATAACATCGTCATCTCGCGCTACCAGCAGCTGCACGGGCGAAATGCTTTTCAGCGCGACGGCATCCGCGATTTTGACAAAACGAGCCCGGATGCCGACCCCGAGATCGCCGCGAGACTGGCCGCCGCGACCGTCGACTTCAACGCCATCATCGATTTCGCCGCATCTTTCGGAGCCCTGGTCGTCAACCGGGCCTACGCCGACTGGTCAGTCCCCGTGAACGCGAACTACCAACGTCAGCTCATGTCTCGCGCGGTTGACCTCACCCAGCTGTTCACCGCCACGACGCGGGGAACGAAGAACGGTGCCGACATCCGTCTCGCCGTCGACGTGGTCGAAGATCTCTTTCGCCTGCCCGACCTCACCCACGTGATCATCGTCGCTGGCGACTCCGACTACATCGCCCTCGCCCAGAAGTCCAAACGACTCGGCCGGTTTGTCGTCGGCATCGGCGTCGCCGGGTCGACGAGCACGTCGCTCGCAGCGGCCTGCGACGAATTCGAAGATTACGACTCGCTCCCCGGAATCGGCACGGTCACCGCAGCCGCCTCCCCGGCCCCCGCGCCAGCCGAGAGACGCAGATCGGGCAAGAGGGCTGTCGAACCCGCTGATGTCGAGGTCACGGTAGCGCCCAGCACCGCCCGCAAGCCCACAACGAACCCGATGTTCTCCCACACCGAGGACTCGCAGTTCGACGAGTCGGAACCAGCTGACGACACCGATCCGCAGACGGTCGCCACCGAGCTCCTCGTGCGCGCACTGCAGATCGGTCACGCGAAGGGCGACGCCGACGAGTGGCTCAACACGGGCACGGTCAAGAACCAGATGCGCAGGATGGACCCGGCCTTCAATGAGAAGCCGCTCGGCTACCGCTCCTTCACCGACTTTCTCGCCTCGCGCAGCGACCTGGCCGAGCTTCAAGAGGATGGCCCGCACCGGCTGATTCGGCTGCGCCTGGAGTCCGACGGCCGACGCTGAGGCCATGGACGGATGCCGAACCAGAAGAATTGGGCCGGAGCTGACCCGCGCCCGCCGACGATCCGGCATTGGCACGACGCGTCACGGCGGGATCTCCTCTCCGGCGCGGCTACTTCGAAGAACACGGCCAAAGATCAGGTTCCGGCGTCGCCGGCACATCAACGAAGAAGCCCCGGTCAGTTGACCGGGGCTTCTTTGTAACTCATTCCGTTGGAGTCAGTGGCGTGGCTGTCAGTGGCGTGGCTGTCAGTGGCTTGGCTGTGAGTGGCTACTGAGAGCCGGCTCGTCGAACTGGTTGCTCGTGTTGTTCACGCCGCCAGCCTTGAGCGCGGCGTCGCCGGCGAAGTACTCCTTGTGGTTGTCACCGAGGTCAGATCCAGACATGTTCTGGTGCTTGACCGTGGCAATTCCCTCACGAATTTCGCGACGCTGCACGCCCTTGACGTAGGCGAGCATGCCCTGGTCGGCGAAGTAGCCCTTGGCCAGGTCATCGGTCGAGAGTGCGGCCGTGTGGTACGTCGGCAGGGTGATGAGGTGGTGGAATATGCCGGCCTCGGCCGAGCTGTCGCGCTGGAAGGTGCGGATCTTCTCGTCGGCGTTCAGGGCCAGTTCGGTCTCGTCATAGTCGACGCTCATGAGCTTGGCGCGGTCGTAAGCCGACACGTCCCTGCCCTCGGCGAGGAGTGCGTCGTACGCCTGCTGACGGAAGTTGAGGGTCCAGTTGAACGACGGGCTGTTGTTGTAGACCAGCTTGGCGTTCGGGATCTCTTTGCGAACTTCGTTCATCATCGCGGCGATCTGGCCGATATGCGGCTTCTCGGTCTCGATCCAGAGCAGGTCGGCACCGTTCTGCAGCGACGTGATGCTGTCGAGCACGCAGCGAGCCTCACCGGTTCCGGCACGGAACTGGAACAGGTTGCTGGCCAGGCGCTTCGGGCGCAGCAGCTTGCCGTCCCGCTTGATGACGACATCGCCGTTGCCGAGGTCGGCCTCGGTGATCTCATCAACGTCGAGGAACGAGTTGTACTGGTCGCCCAGGTCGCCGGGCTCGTTGGTCACGGCGAGCTTCTGCGTGAGGCCGGCACCGAGCGAGTCGGTGCGCGAGACGATGATGCCGTTCTCAATGCCGAGTTCGAGAAAAGCGTAGCGAACGGCGTTGATCTTGGCGATGAAGTCCTCGTGAGGAACCGTGACCTTGCCGTCCTGGTGACCACACTGCTTCTCGTCCGAGACCTGGTTCTCGATCTGGATGGCGCAGGCACCGGCCTCGATCATTTTCTTGGCGAGCAGGTACGTCGCCTCGGGGTTACCGAATCCAGCGTCGATGTCGGCGATGATCGGCACAATGTGGGTCTCGAAGTTGTCGATCTGCGTCTGGATCGCGGCGACCGTCAAGTCGTCGCCGACGGTGCGTGCGTTGTCGAGGCCCGTGAACAGCAGGTCGAGTTCGCGGGCGTCAGCCTGGCGAAGGAAGGTGTACAGCTCCTCGACCAGTGCGGGGACGGCCGTCTTCTCGTGCATGGACTGGTCGGGGAGCGGACCGAACGCGCTGCGAAGTGCAGCAACCATCCAACCCGAGAGGTAGAGGTAGCGCTTGTTGGTCGTCTTCAGGTGCTTCTTGATCGAGATCATCTTCTGCTGGCCGATGAAACCGTGCCAGACGCCCAGCGACTGGGTGTAAACGGAGGAATCAGCGTCGTACTCCCCCATGTCCTTACGCATGATGTCCGCGGTGTACTGCGCGATCTCGAGGCCGGTCTTGAACCGGTTCTGCGCACGCATGCGCGCGACGGACTCGGGGTTGATGGCGTCCCAGCTGCTTCCAACCTGCTGCTTGAGAGCTTCGATGGCCTCGATGTCTTTCTGGTAGACAGTCATGTTCTTTCCTTCGACGTGTGTGGTGGGCTGAGCCGGGACTACTGACTCAACGGGCCGCTATCGGCTGCTGAATCAAGATTGACGCAAGAACAACCGGTCTTCTCCGGGAAGCTGTGCAGAAGAATATAGATTCTTCTGTTTTTAGAAAGTTATTCGCTGCAGATAGGTCGATTCCGGCCTTCGGCCGGACACACGATGACCAGCCGGCACTTCGGGCACCGATGGCAGAATTCCAGGCCGTCGGCGGTATCGACGCCGTCCGTGATCATCTCGCTGCCGCACGCGGGGCAGGTGAGTGCATTGTCGGTGGCGAGCATCCGGCCAGTTTGGTGAGCCACAGAAAACTCATGCGTGCATGCGGCTCGTGTCACCGGGCGATTTCAGGCCGGCGCCGCACAGGGGCACGACAACCGATCGGGCCGTGAGCAGGCTCGCGGCGACCGCCCAGGTGGGGCTGGCGTCATCGAAGCCCTGGTCGACGGCGGCACGCACAGCGGCGAAACACACCGCCGAGGTCGGCTCCACGAAGAGTCCTTCGTTGGCAAGTTCCTGGCATGCGGCCGCGGTCTGTTGGTCGGTAACGGAGACGATGGTGCCGCCGGTGGCGCGCACGGCCCGTACTATCTGTTTTCCCCGGGAAGGCGCCGCAATGGCGATGCCCTCCGCGATCGTGGCACCGCCGTCAACGGCCAGAGGGGCGTCGAGTCCCAGCGCCATTGCCTGTTCAAGCGGTGAACAAGCAGAAGCCTGCACCGCGATGATTCGCGGCATCCGCTCAGCAAGCCCAGCGGCAACCAGCTCGCTGAAGGCGAGGTAACAGCCGAGCACCATCGTGCCGTTGCCGACCGGAACGACGACGGTCTCTGGCAGCGAGCGCCCGCGCTGCTCCCAGATCTCGTAGCCGTAGGTTTTCACACCGTGCAGAAAGTACGGGTGGTAGACGTGGCTCGCGTACAGCACGCCGTCCTGCCCCGCCGCCTGAAGGGCCGCTGCGGAGGTATCCGCTCGCGAGCCGGGCACCAGTTCAACCGTGGCACGGTGCGCGCGCATCTGCGCGAGCTTGCCGGGCGACGTGGATTCGGGAACGTACACCGTGCAGCCGATGCCGGCCCGCCCGAAGTAGGCGGCCATCGCCGTTCCGGCATTTCCGCTGCTGTCGACCATGGCGTTTGTGACGCCCAGCCGTTTGGCGAGGGTCGCGAGCACCACGGCTCCGCGGTCTTTGAACGAGAGCGTCGGCAGCAGAAAGTCGAGTTTGAGCTGTACATGGGCGAGCGCGCGGGACGGTACGAGCGGCGACAGTCCCTCCCCCAGTGTGATTGTCGGGTCGACTTCGATCGGCAGCGCCTCGGCATAGCGCCAGAGTGACGGGGTGCGCTCGGGCAGAGCCGCGGCATCCACGTTAAAAGCGAACTCGGCGACGTCGAGAACGCCGCCGCAGGTGCACCGCCAGACCAGGCTCTCGACCGGGTAGATTGCGTCGCACTCGAAGCAGACGAGATCGGGCAGATCACTCATCGTTTCAGACTAGCTGCCGGTGGTGAACTTCCAGGTGCTCGTTGCGACGGGGTTACCGGCAAGGTCACGCACGGCCGTGGTGCCGCCGGTGACGGTGACGGTGAAGGTGGTGGTCGCGGCGAGCGTGCCGCCCGGGTTCAGAATCCATTGATCGGTGGTGCCGTTGCGCGAGACGACGGCGGCGATCGCGGCGCCGGTTGCCGTGTTCTTCAGACCGAAAGTGGATGCCGCCACCCCCGCCATCGCCTCACTGAAGGTGACAGAGACACTCGCGGTGCGACTGGCGCCCGTTACCCCGCTCGCGGGGGCGCGGGTGGTGATGGTGGGCGCCGGTCCGGTGGTGAAGCTCCACCCCGTCGACACGAGCGGATTGCCCGCCGCATCGCGAACACCCGCGGCTCCCCCGGTGAGGCTCACGCTGTATTTCGTGTCGGCCGCGAGGCTCGCACCGGGGTTCAGTGTTGCCACCCGCGTCGTCGTGTCGTAGGCGACTGCGGCCGATAGAACGCTGCCGGCCGGGTTCTTCAGCCGCATCGTGGCGGTCGACACGCCCTGCACGGCTTCACTGAACGTTGCCGTCGCGTTGGCGGTCTGTGTGACCCGGGTGGCGAGGCTCACCGGTGACTTCGCCGTGATCGTGGGGGCGGTCGTATCGATGCCCGAGGCGGTTCCAGTGACGACGAGGTCGTCGAACTTGGCCGCGTCGTTCTTACTGCCAAAACCGACCCGGCCAAAGTTGAGAGTCGAGTCGGTGGCTTGGGCGACAAGGGCGGTCCCGCGAAAGACGCGAATAACCGAGCCCTGCCGTTCGATGCGAATGGAGTAGTAGGTGCCGGCCACAATCGTCCTGGCGATGTCGGCGATCTGTGAGGCGGTGCCGTTCGAAACGCGGAACAATCCGTTGCTCACAGCATCCTGACCCTCGCTGAAGTTCGCGAAGTAGTAGTTGGAGGCGTCTTGGTAGTCGAAGACGATCGAGAAATCGTTCCAGGGCGACGACGTGGCAATGGTCGCCCCGGTGGCCATGACAGAGAAGTCCCCCGACATGGCTGTCTTCTGGAGGGCGAGGTTGGCGTTCGGCAGGGCCGCCGTCGACGGGGCGGTGAGCGAATACCGGCCAGAGGCCACCGCCCAGGTGCCGCCGCGGATTTCGGTGAAGTTCGCGGCCGAGGAGGTGAAGGTTTCGCGAATTGTCGCAGCTCTCGGGGTCACGATGTTTGCCGGGCTCGCTGCCGGGCTCGACCCCGCGGTGTTGACCGCCGTGACCGCGACGACATAGGTGGTTCCGTTGGCCAGGGAGTCAATCGTGGTGGTGCGCAGCGCGCCGTCGACGGTGGACGACGCCATGACCGTGCCGCCGACGCTCACCGTCGCCACGTAGGTGTCTGCCACCGGAGTTCCTGCGGCGGGCCCAGCCCACGAGACGAATACTCGGGCATCACCCGCGATCGCCGTGACGGCGGTCGGCGCGGCGGGTTTGGCGGTCGACACGACGGGCGTCAGGAAGCCGCTGTTCGAGGTATTCCAGTGCGTGGCCAGATAGTTCGACGCTGGTGCGGCGCCCGGATAGTAGTAGTCGTCGTCGTGGCAGTCGATGGCCCAGTCAATGCCCGGGCAGGTGAAGGTCATCGTGCCCCCCATGGCGAAGTACGGACCTCCGTCGTGGTAACACATGAGGTCGGCATCGTCGTAGCAGTGGCCACCTTGGGTCGAGTGCGGCGCGGTGTATTGCACCGCCCCGATGTTGTGCCCAACCTCGTGGGCGATCACGGACATGTCCAGATAGGCCGACATCGAGTAGCGCGGGCGGGAGTCATTATTGGCATTGAGACCCGGATCCGGTTGGTCGTCGATCGACAGCTCACCCTGGCCACCGAAGGGATAGGAATCCTGCACCTGATCGATATAGGCAATGTAGAGACGGTCATTACTGATGTAGTCGACCGGCCCGAGACCGTAGGTGACCTGGTTCTGCAGACTGGCGACATAGTCATCAAAGGTGAAGGTGGCATCGGCGCCGACCGGAAGCAGGGTCACGTTGCGCACGGTGACATCCGCGCCGTTTTCGCACAGAAAGCGGTAATTCTGGCTGGTGGCGGCATCCGCTGCCTCAAGATTGTTGTTGACCTGCCGCATCGTGTCGCGCAGCGGGACAACGGTGCTGGCGTACCGGTTGGCGCGATCCTGCGGAACCCCGTAGATCACCTCGATCCGTTTACCGCTGACGCCGCCGACGCCGCACAGTGCGGTCAGTTCCAAGGCCGGTGCGGCGCCCACGCCCTGTTCCACGGCAGCGGATGTCTGATTCAGCTTGGCCGCACCGCCGAACGCGCCCACGGGGTCAGGTCCGTGGCTGCACACCGCCGTCTTGGCGAGCGTGACCTTGAGCCGGGCGCAGATCATGGCGAGGTCCGGGGCGGTTTGCACGACGCTCGTCGTGGATGCGTCGGCAACGTTGGTCGGCAGCAGCGAAAACGACGTGGCGATCATGGCGCCCAACGCGAGCGCGGCGAGGGTGCGACCAATAGTGCGGGACGGCTGCGGAGCACGAACAAAATTCATCTTCGTGTCCTTTCGGTGCGGGCCACGATGTAGACATCAAGGTAGTGCGGTTCGCCGAGACCGACAAGGGCAGTTGGAATCAGCGTCGATGAATATCCTCAAACCATGATCGCTCGGGGAATCCGTCTCTCGTGGGCAGCTCTGTCACGATCGGACGGCATGCCCGCGTGAACGGATCGACCAGAGGAGCGAATACCTTCATCGCGACCGGTGTGGCGCTGTTTCCCGGTTCGGTGATCGGCAAACGCGCCGCGGTGCGGTGAATGGTGTCGTGCACATCAAGAGTCGGCTGCACAACGGGGCGGTCGTGCCGATCGGCTGGGTGGCCGTAAGCGACCCCGACACGGACTGAGGGTGGATGCCACGTAGGGTTGACCTATGGTAATTCGGCGGTACTGGCGCATCGCGGTGTTCGCACCGATCGTGGGGTTTCTCCTCGCTTCGGCCGTGGCCGTTGTGATGACCAACGGCGGCAGCGGAGAAACCGAATTTCGGTTCTGGTTTGTTGTACGCTCGATGGCGAACTACGGCGTGATTGGCCTGGTCATAGCGGTCACCGCGCTGCTCGGTGGCCTCGCCGCCGTGGCCGGTTTTGATCGACACCTCACTAAATCGTCGCGCGCGCGAACGATCCTCGCCGCAGTCGGCGCGATGGGCGGTGTGGTGCTCTTATCAGGCGTCATCGGCATCGTGCTGTCGATGTTGGACGACGGCCTGTATGCCGGCGTGACCATCACCTTCGGCGCGTTCTTCGGCGTGGCGGCCGGCGTCGTGGCGGCGGTCATGGTGCACTACGCGGAGCGGCAAAGCCGCCCGGCGAGGCACCGTATCTCAGCCGAGTCCTAGGGCACCTGCGCGCACCACATCAGGCGGCATGGCGGCGGCGGCCTCGACGTTCAACGACGAATAGCCCCGGCCGCGTCCCAGCGGCTCTCTCCCAGCGGATGCTTGCTCACCGAAACAGGAGGGCAGCGCCACGCCCAGCAGACGGACGAGATCTTCGCCCGCCACGGTCTGCTACTCGCATCATTCGGAGCGCGGAGCTGCACTCAACAGTACGGATGGGCGAATCCATTGCCATCTAGTGAAATCAGTGTTTTACTGGGTGCACGATAAGAGGTGAGCGGATGGCCGACAGCACCACCCGCACGGCCGAGCGCGCCCTGACCCTGCTCAGAGTGGTCTGCGAGCGCGGCTTTGTCACCCTCGGCGACGCGGCCAAATCCACCGACCTGTCACCGAGCACCGCCCTTCGGCTGTTGCGCACGCTCGAATCCACGTCGTTCGTGCGTCGAGACGGCGCGGGAGCATATCGGCCGGGGGTGGCCATCGTGCAGCTCGGCGTGCTCGCACTCAGCCACGAATCGCTCGTTGCCGTGTGCCAGGAAGCCATGAACCGGGTGGTCGAGCAGACCGGAGAATCCGCGTACCTGAGCGTTCCGGCCCCCGGTCGGCAAGGGCTCTATATTGCCATCGTCGAAGGCACCCATTCCGTGCGGCACGCCAACTGGGTCGGGCGCCGGTTTCCCGCCGAGTCCAGTGCATCGGGCCGGGTGCTCGACGGCGCAACCGACGCGAGCGGATACTGCGTCGTCAGCGACGGTGTCGAGCACGACGTCACAGCCATCGCCGTGCCGGTCCGGGTGGGAGACCGCGTGGTCGGCGCCCTGAGCGTGGTCGTTCCGAGCTACCGAGTCACACCGAACAGCATCGAGCAGATGGCGCAGGTTCTGCTCGCTGAAGGCCGCGCGCTGTATCGCGACGAAGCATCCGTTTAGAAACGCATTCGAAGGAGAATACGCATGACGACCACCGCGACCCACACCGCACGCCCCGTTCGCGCCGCCCGCGGCACCGAACTGACCGCGAAGAGCTGGCAGACCGAGGGACCGCTGCGCATGCTCATGAACAACCTCGACCCCGAGGTCGCCGAGCGACCCGACGATCTTGTCGTCTACGGCGGCACCGGCAAGGCCGCCCGCAACTGGGAGTGCTACGACGCGATCGTGCGCACCCTCGAAACGCTGGAGAAAGACGAAACGCTCCTCGTACAATCGGGCAAACCGGTCGGCGTCTTTCGCACCCATGAGTGGGCGCCGCGGGTACTCATCGCCAACTCCAACCTCGTCGGTGACTGGGCCACCTGGCCCGAGTTTCGCCGCCTCGAGCATCTCGGACTGACCATGTATGGGCAGATGACCGCCGGATCATGGATCTATATCGGCACCCAGGGCATTCTGCAGGGCACCTACGAAACCTTCGGCGCCGTCGCCACCAAGAAGTTCAACGGCACCCTCGCCGGCACCCTGACGTTGACCGGCGGCGCCGGAGGCATGGGCGGCGCACAGCCGCTCGCCGTGACCATGAATGACGGCGTCGTGCTCATCGTCGACGTCGACCCGGCACGGCTGCAGCGCCGAGTCGATCACGGGTATCTCGATGAGATGACGCACGACATCGACGATGCGATCGCCCGGGTACTCGCAGCGAAGACCGAACGTCGGGCCCTGTCGGTGGGCCTGGTCGGCAATGCCGCGACCGTGTTCGGCGAGTTGCTGGCTCGCGAGGTGCCGATCGATATCGTCACCGACCAGACCAGCGCCCACGACCCGCTCTCCTATCTGCCGGAGGGCGTCACCATCGAGCAGTGGCACGCCTACGCGGCCGAGAACCCCGAAGAGTTCACCGTGCGCGCTCGGGCCGCGATGGCCAAGCAGGTGCAGGCCATGGTCGAGTTTCAGGATGCCGGAGCCGAGGTTTTCGACTACGGCAACTCCATTCGCGCCGAGGCGAAGCTCGGCGGTTACGAGCGAGCCTTCGAGTTTCCCGGGTTCGTGCCGGCCTATATTCGCCCGTTGTTCGCCGAGGGTAAAGGCCCGTTCCGTTGGGTGGCCCTCTCTGGTGACCCGGCCGACATTTTGGCCACCGACAAGGCCATACTGGAGCTGTTTCCAAACGACACCCAGTTGCACCGCTGGATCACCAAAGCCGAAGAGAAAGTGCACTTCGAAGGGCTACCGGCCCGCATCTGCTGGCTGGGCTACAAGGAACGTCATCTGGCCGGCCTCAAGTTCAACGAGATGGTCGCCTCCGGCGAGCTCAGCGCGCCGATCGTGATCGGCCGCGACCACCTCGACTCCGGCTCGGTCGCCTCGCCCTACCGCGAGACCGAGGACATGTTGGACGGCTCCGACGCCATCGCCGACTGGCCACTGCTGAACGCCCTACTGAATACTGCCTCGGGCGCAACCTGGGTGTCGATTCACCACGGCGGCGGCGTTGGAATCGGCCGCAGCATCCACGCCGGGCAGGTCATCGTCGCCGATGGCACCGCGTTGGCCGCCGAGAAGATCGAACGCGTGCTCACCAACGACCCCGGCACCGGAGTCATGCGGCACGTCGATGCGGGCTACGAGCGGGCCGAAGAGGTGGCCCGCGAGCGCGGCCTGCGCGTGCCCATGTGGGAAGACTGAGGTGGCGGCGGCGTCCGGGTTCTGGTGCGAATCACTGCTGATTGACGGGATCGCCGTCGCGGGGGTGCGGCTTGAGGTGGACGCGGCGGGGAACATCGCGCGGGTTCAGCCCCGAACTGCGTGCGAGGCCGCCGACATCCGTTTGGGAACGGTTATGCCGGGCTTTGGCAATGCGCACTCGCACGCTTTTCACCGGGCGTTGCGCGGCCAGACGCACGGGGAGGGCGGCGATTTCTGGCTCTGGCGCGAGCGCATGTTCCGGGTCGCCGCGCGGCTCGACCCTTCGACATACCAGTCACTGGCGACGGCGGTATTCGCCGAAATGCTCGTGAGCGGCTACACCGCCGTCGGCGAGTTCCACTACCTGCACCACCGCAGTGATGGCGAGCCGTATGAGCCTGTGCATGCCATGGAACTGGCTCTCGCCGCGGCGGCACGAACTGTCGGCATCCGTTTGGTACTGCTCGATACGGTGTATTTGCAGGGCGGCATTGGGCGGGAGCTCGCGCCCGAGCAGCGCGCGTTCGGCGACTCGAGTGCTGCCGGTTGGCTGGCCCGGTGGCAGTCACTGCGCTCGCAGCTCGCCGGCGAGGATCTCGTGACGCTCGGCGCGGCCCTGCACTCGGTTCGGGCTGTGACACCCGACGCGATGCGCGAGGTGCTCGACGGACTGCCGCCGGAGATTCCCCTGCACATTCACCTGTCGGAGCAGCCGCAGGAGAACGCAGATTGTCTGGCGGCTTACGGTCTGACACCGGCCGGCCTGCTCGATTCGCTGGGCGCTCTTGCACCGCGGCTGAGTGTGGTGCACGCGACGCACCTGAGCGACGATGACCGAAAACTGCTCGGTGACGCCGGAGTGAGCGTCGTGATGTGTCCGACCACCGAGGCGGACCTCGGCGACGGCATCGGCCCGGCACTCGCGCTGGCCGCGGCGGGCTCGTCGATCGCTCTCGGCTCCGATCAGAACGCGGTCATCGACCCTTTTCTGGAGATGCGCGGTCTCGAAATGGGTGAACGGCTCGCGTCCTTGAAGCGCGGACGTTTCGCCCCCGCCGCGTTGCTGGGCGCCGCCACTGTTGCTGGCTACGCCGCCCTCGGGCTCGGACGACATCGGCTGCAGCCCGGCGACCCCTGTGATCTCGTCGAGATCAGCACGACGGGCGTGCGCACGGCCGGGTCGGTTCCCGGGCAGCTGCCGTTGACCGCGACGGCAGCTGACGTGCTGCGCGTTATCGTCGGCGGACGCCTCGTGGCCGAGTGCGGTGATCTGGCCGGCGGCGCCCACCCGGCGGCGCTGATGACAGAGGCTCTGGCTAGGCTCGGCGCATGAATAGCACCGAACTGATCACGGGCATCGGCGAACTGACCACGCAGGTCGAATCTACGTCGCCTCGCGAGCGGCTGCACGACGCAGCCCTTGTGGTCGGCGACGGCCGCATTCTGTGGATCGGCCCGGCCGCCCGGGCACCCGCGGCCGATCATCGAACGGATGTCGACGGGCGCGCGGTTCTGCCCGGCTGGGTTGACACGCACACCCATCTCGTGTTCGGCGGGGACCGTTCAGCGGAGTTCGAAGCCCGCATGGCTGGCCAGGCCTACGCCGCCGGCGGCATCAACACGACCGTCGCCGCCACCCGCGCCGCCACCGAAGACCAGCTCGTGGCCACGGCTCAGCGGCTGCGCCACGAGGCGGAAGGGCAGGGCACCACTTTTCTCGAAACGAGGACCGGGTACGGTCTCGACGTGGCGAGCGAAGCACGTTCGGCACGCGCTGCCGCGAGTGTCGCCGATGTCGTGACCTTTCTTGGTGCCCACATTGTGCCCGCCGGCATGGGTCGTCGCACTTACCTCGACCTCGTCACCGGGCCGATGCTGCAGGCCGTGCTGCCGTATGTGCAGTTCATCGACGCGTTCTGTGAGCGGGGCGCGTTCGACGTGGAGGAAACCCGTGAGGTGCTGTTGGCCGGCCGTGCCGCCGGCCTGGGGTTGCGCGTGCACGGTAATCAGCTCGGTTTCAGCGGTGGCGTGCGGCTGGCCGCCGAGCTCGGCGCCCTCAGTGTTGACCACTGCAATTATCTGGAACCGGCCGACATCGACGCGCTGGCCGCCGGGGCGACGGTCGTCACTCTGCTGCCGGCCTGCGATCTGTCGACCCGACAACCGTTTCCTCCCGCCCGACGGCTGCTCGACGCCGGTGTGACCATCGCCCTGGCGACCAATTGCAATCCGGGCACCTCGTACACGACCTCGATGCCATACTGTGTGGCCACCGCCGTGTTGCAAATGGGCCTGACCGTCGGCGAGGCCGTCTGGGCCGCCACGCGCGGTGCGGCCCGGTCGCTCGGCCGCGACCGGGGAACGGATGCCATCGGCTCCCTGTTTGTCGGCGGCCGCGCCGACTTGCAGGTTCTGAACGCTCCGTCGATTTCGCACTTGGCCTACCGAGTCGGGGTTCCGCTGACCGGCGCCGTCTGGCGACAGGGTGTGCGCGTCGCGCCCATGCCGTAAGCGGATGATGCACCCCTGCGTTCGATCCCACCCACTCCAGGCAACTTTGGCCTAGGTGCGCCAGTGGGGTTTTGGGCTGGGCGTATTCGCGCGGTGGCTGTGGGCGGGTCGCCAGGTTTGGGTGGGGTCCCAGAGGAGGGGGCCGAGGAGTTGGGGTCGGCCGTTGGTTGTGCGGATTTTCCAGCCGTTGCTGTTGATGGTGTGGTGGTGGTACCAGCAGAGCAGGGTGCCGTTGTCGATGTTGGTCGGCCCATTGTTTTGCCAGGGGATGATGTGGTGGATTTCGCACCAGCGGGCGG
>NZ_JAJAYI010000085.1 GCF_026786305.1 Cryobacterium sp. | reverse complement strand
CACTCGGCTGGGAACACATCAACCTCACCGGCGACTACACCTGGAACAACCCCCGCCAACCCAAAGCCGGAAAACTCCGCCCCCTGCACAGACCCGGAAACTCTTAGCGTGGTATTTATTCCGTTTCGTGAGCTGACCCCTTAGAGGTCGTAGCGGTGGCGAATGTGGTGGAGATCGGGGCTGGCCTGCCAGAACTCGACCTCGGTGGGGTGCAGGGCGTAGAGCTGCCAGTCGGGGTTCGCCCGGCCGTCGGCTCCGGGTCGTTCCTCCCAGTCGAGAGCGGATGCCTCGGCCGACAGCAGGGTGACCGCGCCAACCACGCGCACCTGACGCCCGAGAGATGCCCAGTAGAAGTTCATGGCGGCATGCGGGTTGGCGGCGAGCTCGGTCCCCTTGCGGGAGCTGCGTGTACTCGCGAACTGCCAGGTACCGTCGTCGATGTTCTTCAGGATGAGCATGCGCGACGAGATTAACCCTCCGATGGTCGACGTCGCAAGGCTGAAGGCGTGAGGCTGCAGCACGCCGGCAGCGAGCGCGTGCTCGAGCCAGTCCAGAAAGAGGTCGACCGGATCGGCCGGCGCCCGGGCCGGATCGAAGACGGGCAGCTGGTCGGGGAAGTCGGGCAGGGCGCGCAGCCTGCGCTGTAAGGATTCGCTCACGCCGCGAGCCTACAGCGAGAACGGGTTAATAGCGCGGCGTTGACAGCCAACAGATCAACTCGCGGCCACCACGCCAACGCGTGATTTCGCCCGGTCAGCTGATGCCATTCTGGGGCTGGAGCAGCCGATCCCGTCGGCGTCCTCAGAATAGTGCTGAATCCGCTCCACGAGGGCCTGCCACTGGCCGACGTCGCCGGTTGCGGGCGTGTCCGCCAGTGGGAGAAACCAGACCTTGCCCCGTCCAACCAGGCACACATTTTCACGACCGGATTTCGGTTGTTGGGCTGATATCCACGGCAGCCCAGTTCCCACCGCCATCGAGGTCCAGTCGCACTTCTTGCCGCACTTTGCACCCTACGCTCGCCGTGCCGGCACCCGCAGCTCCCGCTGCACCAGCAGCGCGAGCTCGCGCAGCAGCACTTGGTCGACCTCGGCGAGTGCCCGCGGTTTCGGGTCGAACACGCACAGGGCACCGATGCGCTCCCCCGACGGCGACTCGATGGGAAACCCGGCATAGAAGCGAATGCGCGGGTCGCCGTGCACGAGCGGGTTGTCGCTGAAGCGGGCGTCGGTGCGGGCATCCTCAATGATGAGCGGCCCCTCGCCGTCAATCGTGATCGCGCAGAACGATTCGGAGCGGGGCAGTTGCGTCGCCTCCAGCCCGACGCGGGCTTTGTGCCACTGCCGGTCGTGATCGATGATGCCGAACAACGCCGATTCGGTGTCGAACAGGCGCTGCGCGAGAACGACCAGCCGGTCGAACCGGGCCTCCGGCGGGGTGTCGAGAATGGCGAGGCCGTCGACGGCCGCTTGCCGGGCGCGTTCCCGGCCAGCGGCATCCGTGTCGCGCGTCGACGGATGAACGCCGAGACCGAGGGGCGCCGCGGCCCGACCCGCGAACCCGAGGCGTGCCGCGTCGAGACTGTCGGACATGGCGCCCGCCAACAGCACGGCCCAGCCGCGATAATCGGCGGGTGTGCGATGTCGGTCGGTCTCCACGGTCGCGGTGGGCGAAAACGGCACGAAAGTGGTGCGCGGCGCGACGGCGGCCAGTCTCTCGCTGACCGCGTTGAGGTCGGAGGCCGACCAATCGGCGATGAACACGAGCGGAAGCTTGAAGATTTCGATGCTGCGAATGGGCGGAATGCCGAGCACAAAGATCGTGGTGCTGCGGGAGGTGTCGCGCTCCAGCACGTCGAGCAGAGCCGTCAGGCGGCGCTGCCACTCGGTGACGCTGGTGAGGTCGAGTGCTTCGTTCACGCCGAGAACGACGACGACGGCATCAAAACGGCCGAGTCGAATGTCGGTCAGCGCGGTGAGGGCGGTCGAGGCGGTCATGGTGCGGCTGGCTACGAGGTCGATATCGACGCCGCGGCCGGTACGCGCCGACAATTCACGGGCGAGCGAGCCGGGAAGGGCGAGCTGGTGGCTGAGCACGCCCCAACCGACGGCCGGTCCGCAGCCGAGAATGAGCACGCGGTCGCTGTCGATTCCGGGAGCGTGGGCCTGCGGCGCATCGCTCGGGCGGGGCAGGTGTCGGTCCTGGCGCTCGGCAGATGCCGTCCAGACGCGCATCAGTGGGCGCAGGGCCCACCGGGTGAGGTCGTGCATTGGTGCCTTTCGGGTACAGCAGTTCAGGCTAGTCTGCCCCGAATCGGGGCCAACGCGGTACAGTTCTGCGGTATCGCCGTTTAGAACAGTGCGGCCACCGCGTGCGCGAGCGTAAAAATGGCCAAGCCGGCGAGGGCGCCGACCACGGTTCCGTTGATGCGAATGAATTGCAGGTCGCGGCCCACCTGCAGTTCGATCTTCGCCGCCGTCTCCGCGGCTGGCCAGCGTTCGACGGTCTCGGTGATCACGCCGGCGATCTCATGGCGATAGTTGGCGACGATATAGCTGGTCGTGTCGGCGAGCCAGCGGTTGATACGGGAGCCGAGCGCGGCATCCGTTGTGAGCCGCTCGCCGACATCATGAAGCGTCGAACGGATGCCGACCCGCAGCGCGCTCCTCGGCTCAACGAGGGCCTCGGTGAGGGAGGCCTTGATCGCCTCCCAGGTGTCGGCGGCGAACTCGCGCAGCTTGGCGTTATCGAGCACCTCGGCCTTGAGCGTTTCGACCCGCTGAATCATGGCTGGCTCATATTGCAGGTCGTGCATGACTTCGCCGAGGTACTCGTCAATGGCCCGCCGCACCGGATGCTGCCGGTCACCGCGCGCCGACGCCACGAAAGCCAGCACCTCACGGTAGGCCTTGTCGTCGACGAGCTTGTCGACGAAACCGGGCAGCCAGCTGGGCAGCCGCTGCGAAACCACACGACCGAACGCTTCGGGATGCGCCCGCAGCCAGCCGTCGGCGCGGTCCAGGAGCAGGTCGACGGCCGCGTGCTGCTGCCCGCTCGTGACCAGCCGCTCCCCCACCCGGCCGAGGCTCGGACCCCACTCCGGCTGGACCAGGTGTTCGCGGGCGACGGACTCAATGAGGTTCTTGATGGCGTCATCGCCGAGCAGGTTGAGCATGCCCTGGCCGGCCACGGCGAGTTCGCCGGTGAGTTTCTCGGCGTTGGCCGGCATACTGAGCCAGGCGCCGACCCGGCGGGCAACCCCGATCGACTCCAGCTTGCCGCGAATAACACTCTCGGAGAGAAAGTTGGTCTCGACGAACTCGCCGAGGCTTGCGCCGATCTCGTCTTTACGGTTGGCGATGATATTGGTGTGCGGAATGCGCAGGCCCAGGGGATAACGAAACAGGGCGGTTACGGCGAACCAGTCCGCGATGGCGCCGACCATGCCACCCTCGGCGGCCGCGCGCACGTATTCGAGCCAGGGGTAGCGATCCTGCAGGGCGAACGACACCGTGAAGATGACGGCCATGAGCACGAGCAGCGCGGCCGCGAGCCGTTTCATGCGGGTGAGCGCGATGCGGCGCGCGGCATCGTTCGGGGATTCCGCGAGGCGTGCCGTGAGGGGTGCCGTGGATGTGGTCTGCGCCATGACTCCAGCCTGCCCGATTGCGCGGTCGCGTGGTGTTCATTTGCCCGTGTTCAGCGACAGCGGCACAATTCGATATTCTGAGGGGGTTCGCGGTTCGCCTGTGCCGCTCACGCGTGCGTCCGCTCACGCGCGCGTCCATCCGTGGAGGCGCGCATGACACTGACCGGGGTTGTGCCCGCGTGCGCTTCACAGGCGTGCCGCGCTGAATCTGCGCCCGTCATTGCTCGCCCTGCTGGCGCTCGTGTCCCTACTGCTGAGCGTGCTGACCATTCACTCGGCAGCGAGTTCGCACATCATGGGACTTGCTTTGGTCGCAACGGCGCCTGCTGAACCGGCTGCGACGCACCGAGAGCCGGCCGCCCCGCTGCTGATCGAACCCACGGTCACGGCGGTGGGCGTCGCGATAGCCATGACGACGTCCATGGAGGCCACGGCTATGCATCGGGGTCACGACGGCATGTTGGACCGCGCCCCGAATCGAGCGTGCGCGAACGTTCGCGGCCTCGGTCCTGAGCCGTGGGTTTGAGCCCAGTTTTT
>NZ_JAJAYI010000084.1 GCF_026786305.1 Cryobacterium sp. | reverse complement strand
GCGTACGAGGATGCCGCGGACAAACAACTCGAAACGGGTCGCGAGGTCTACTTCTTCCAACCGTTCTGGGCGGTGCTGCGCGACCTCAAGCCGATCGCGATCTTCGACATCGCCGGGGTCGCCCACACGGTCATGGGCGCCATGCCGCTGATGCCGCTCTACGAACAGATCAACGGCAATCTGACCATCACCACGGCCCGGGTTCTCGGCCCGTACCTGCCCTGAGGAGCATCCATGACTTTCACTGAACCGACCCTGGCCGAACCGAAGAAGATCCTTTACATCGACCTCGACAACACGCTCGTGGATTTCCAGAGCGGTATCGACCGGCTCTCCGCGGAGGACCGCGCCACGTACGACGGCCACTACGACGACGCACCGGGGATCTTCGCGCTGATGGACCCACTCCCCGGTGCGCTGGAAGCCTACGGCGAGCTCGACGCGCACTTCGACACCTACATTCTGTCGACCGCGCCGTGGCACAACGACTCGGCCTGGAAAGACAAGGTGCTCTGGGTGCGGAAGCATCTGGCGCTCACCACTGAGTCCGCGGCCTACAAGCGGTTGATCCTCTCGCACCACAAGAACCTCAACCGCGGTGACTTCCTGGTCGACGACCGGGCGGCCAACGGCGCTGCCGGCTTCGAAGGGGAGTGGCTGCAGTTCGGGGCGGATGCCGCGTTCCCGAGCTGGGCATCCGTCACCGACTACCTGATCGCCGGTGCCGAGCCCTCGTCGCTACACGCGGCCATCAGCCTGGCCCGCTCGGCCCATGCCGGGCAGGTCGACAAGCTCGGGGTCGCCTATATCCACCACCCGCTCGCGGTGATGAAACGGGTGAATGGCGACGACGAGAAGATCGTGGCCATGCTGCACGACGTGGTGGAGGACACCACGGTGACGCTCGACGACCTCGTGGATCGCGGTTTCGCGCCGCACATCGTGCAGGCAGTGGATGCCATCACGAAGCGCCCACAGGAACCGCTGGCTGAGTCGATGGCGCGCGTGCTCGCAAACCCGCTGGCGCTGATCGTGAAGCAGGCCGATATCTCGCACAACGCCGACCCGAAGCGGCAGGAGGGGCTGTCGGATGAAGCGCGCGAGCGGCTGACGGCCAGGTATGAGGAGTCGGCGCGGCTGCTCGGAACGACGCTATCGGACGTCCTGGCGCAGCAAGCCTGAGCTGTCGCAGCGGCTGCAGGTCACTCAGCATGGTGGATTGCGAGCGAGCTGGCGAGGCGGCATTCGGACGTGCTCATCGTCGAGCAGCAAGAGTGATATTGAGGTCGTTCTGACGACCTCGACCTCCAACGTAGAGATGGCATGAACGCAGAAGAGGCCCCATATGTGAACCCGGCTGAAACAGCGTCAGCTCTACTAGCTACTCGGTCCCTCGGTCGAGCCTGGCGGCGGTCGTGAGCACCCGCGCATCCGGGTAATCCTCGCAGTACTGGTAGGCATAGGCCAGCCGGATGCGCCCGCTTGTGCCGACGACGAACTCGGCGGCTGCCCGCCATGGATCGTCGACTGGCGGTCGTCCCTCACGGCGCCTACCGTCTTGGAACTCAATACCGAGCTCCCGGGGATGGGCCCAGTACTCCGGCGGAGCGTCGAACAGCACCTGCTCCACCGCCCAGTGCCCGACGCCGAAAGCGCGGTAGGCATCCAGGTCGGGATCGCACAAGATGGCACACGGGATGCCGCGGGCGGCCTTGTACTCCGCCGTCCGTTCAGGTTCCCCCTGCGCGATGATGACCGGAGTGAGGTTGGCCTCCCGGTAAGAATGGACTTCAGCGATCAGCCGTGCGGAGCGGGCCACGCCGCACGTACAGCCGAAGTGCCGCCAGAACATGACCAGAGCCGGCCCGTCGGCCCAGAAGTCGGCCAGCCGGCGCGGGGTCCCCGTCTCGTCGGGCAACGTCAGGTCCGGCGCCGGCGTGCCAGGGAGCAGCAACGCCGGCGCTGCGTCCGTGGGACCTTCGGTCCACCGGTCAAGCCAGTTCGACTCCGCCGCCCGGTTGGCATCCTGCAGGCCGCTTGCCTCACGCATGGGAAGCGGCTAGCCGTGTTCACTCACGGGATAGACCTCATCGGCCACGAGGCCGTGGGCCTCCCGGTGAACCGTATTGGCCGCTTCGGCGTCGGGTGCGTCGACCAGGCAGAAGATCTTTCCCGCCTGCTCATCAACCCAGTACTTGAGATAGTGCACGCCGTGGGCGTCTTGCGTCGCGAGATCCGCGGCATGGGCTTCGGCGACGGCGTCGGCCGTTACGCCGCCCTCGATGTTATGGACGTCCATGTACAGTGGCATCGTAGATTCCTCTCGGTCCATCCCGACGTTTCGAGATGCTGAATACCATTTCGCCCTATCGGTGTTTGACGAAGCGTTTGACAGTTTTCGGAAGTGATCCGCATGAAGTTTGTTATCAACCTTCTTGGTCGCCCGGTGATTGATTGCGACCAAGTTGAGCCCTACCGATTCCGCAGTAGGAAGAGTTGGGCGCTGCTCGCCTTCCTACTATTGAATGATCGACCCCCCTCCCGGAGGCACCTCGCAGCGATGTTGTTCGGCACTGCCGCTGACCCGCTCCGAGCATTGCGGTGGAGCATCGGTGAGATCCGGCACGCTCTCGGTGATCACGGTTGCATCGAGGGTGACCCCGTCGTTCTCCAACTCCCAATAGGGGCCTCCGTTGATGTCACCACTGTGACGAAAGGGGCGTGGGGCGAAGCCATGCTGCTGCCCGGGCTCGGATCGGAACTGTTGGAGGGAGCCACGTTTCGCGACGCGGCGACGTTCGAATGTTGGCTGTTGTCGGAGCGGCGCCATCTTTCCGCGGCAACCGAAGCCATTGTGCATGAAGCAGCGCTGGGAATGATGTCGCAGGGCAACCTCGAGCGCGCCATCTCGTACGCCGTGAGATTGATCGGCATGAATGCGCTCGACGAGAATCACCAGGCCCTGCTCATCAGGCTCTACCGACTCGTTGGTGACGACCTTGCTGTCGACCGGCAATTCGCCGCGTGCAGACAACTGCTCCTGGCCGAGCTGGGGGTGGAGCCGGGCCCGGCGGTCGAGGCTGCCCTGCGCGTTGCCAAGCTTCAGGTTGACGGCGCAACGGATGCTGCCTCCATCGAAGCGATCATCGAGTCTGGCCTCGCGGCGGTGGGCGCCGGGGCAATCGACGTCGGGGTGCAGTCGCTTCGCAGCGGCGTGGCGCTCGCCGATGTCTCGTCTGCGCACCGGCTCCGAGTCACCTCCAGGCTCGCGCTCGCTGGGGCGCTGATTCACTCCTTGCGCGGCCAGGACGAGGAGGGTGTGGCCACGTTGCATGCGGCCGATGAGGTGGCGATGGCGATTGCCGAACCGGAGTTGGCGGCCGAAGCTCGCGCCGAGATCGGTTACGTCGATTTTCTCCGTGCACGGTATGACCGAGCCGAGCTGCGGCTAACGGATGCTCGCAGGCTCGGTAACGGTTCGTTGGCGATCGTGGCGAAAGCGGAAATGTACCTCGGGGCGACAGCGAGCGATCGCGGAAACTATCCCCAGGCGCTGGAACACCTCACCACGGCAGTGGACGCTGCCCGTGCAGCGGGCGAAACGCGGATGGAGGCCTATGCCCTATCGATGCTCGGCCGGATTCACCTTCTCCGCACTGATTTCTCTGTGGCGGAGCGGTGCCTAAATCTTTCCCAAGAGCTGTGTGAACAGAGTCATTGGCTCGCGTTTGCGCCCTGGCCCCAGAGCCTGAGCGGCGAGGTCGATCTGGGGCGCTCTCTGCTGGCCGAAGCCTCTCATTCGCTTGATCAGGCCTTTGCGCGGGCGTGCCAACTGGGCGATCCCTGTTGGGAAGGAATGTCGGCTCGAGGGCGTGCGCTAGTCGCCGAAGCTGAGGGAGAGTCGGAGCGCGCATTTGAGATTCTCGCGGATGCCCGAATCCGCAGTAATCGACTCACCGACCCGTATGTCTGGTTGGAGGCGTACATTCTTGACGCCCAATGCGATCTCGGACGCCGCTACGGCCACCCCAACACCGCGGCCTGGGTGGGATCGCTCGGTGCCCTCGCCTCCCGAACCGGCATGAGGGAATTTGTGGTGCGTTCGCTGCTGCATGCTGAGGCGCTCGGAGACGACAGCGCGGGCCGGGCCGCCCGGTTGCTCGGCCCCGACATTGACAATCCGGCCCTGGCCGATCTACTGAGCCGATCGGCGACCGGTGACGAACCGTGCAGCCAGCCAAGTCCTGAACGCTGTAACACCTGAACCTGTTTTCGATGTAGGCCGATGTCGGTGACATTGGTGATCGGGCTGTTGTGGATCGCCTAGCGAAAATTTTGGGGTGGGCAGCCGGTACCAAACACCTTCCCACTCCCGTGCCACCAGTGGTACATTCACCTCATGAGTGGGACAGAGTCAATGCGTGTGGGTGATCGAGGCCGAGTTGTCTTACCGGCTGCTATGCGAGAGCGACGCAACTGGGCAGAGGGAACGACGTTGATCGCCATTGAGACGAAGCGCGGCGTCATCCTGACCACGCGGGCCGAACTCGAGCGGCTCGTTCGAGAGCAGCTTGCGGGCACGGATGTCGTCGCGGCTCTCCTGGAGGAGCGCCGCGCATCTTCGGTCCGCGAGGACAACGCGTGAACGTTTTCGACGCATCTGCTCTGCTGGCGTATCTGCGCGGCGAAACGGGCGTCGACGTCGTGCGAGAGCTGCTCGACGCGGGTGGGGTGTGTGGGGCCGCGAACTGGGCGGAGGTCGCGCAGAAGGTGCGCTGTGCTGGCGCGGATTGGGACCTTGCGCGGGCCCTGCTGTTGAGCCATGAACTCACGGTCGAACCGGTGACGATGGCTGACGCCGAAGCGGCAGCATCGATGTGGCGCGCGGGCGAGGGGCTCTCGCTGGGAGACCGCCTGTGTCTCGCGCTCGCCGTACGGCTGGGCGCAACCGCTTGCACGGCGGACTCCGGTTGGCGCGGCAGGCCGGGAGTGGCGTTGATTCGATAGTGCTATCGGGTGGCCCGCCGCACATGTTGACGAGTAGCGGTTTACGGTGCACGGCGGGAACTAGTCGCCCGGCGTCCGGGGCGTTCGTGGCGTGCGGCGCGGCCGGAGCGGCCGGAGAGGTGGTCGAGAGAGCAGATTTGGGCCTTCACAAGCATCCTGCCGAGCTATAGCATCACCGTGGGGAACTCAAGATTCAGAAAAGTTCAGGTGCAACATGGTCACCGAATGTGTTGTGGTCGGGGCAGGACCCGCCGGGCTCGCTGCGAGCGTCGCGCTGTCGGAACGCGGCATCGACCACCTCGTTGTGGAGCGCGCCAGGGTGGGTGAGACGTGGCGCACCCAGCGGTGGGATTCGCTGCATCTGAACCACCTCGGATTCATGAACACCATGTTGGGGGAGCAGGAGCCGAATTCATACCTGACCGCGGGCGAGGTCGTTGAGCGACTCGAAGCGCTGGCGTCGAAGACGCCGCTTCGAACCGCGGTCACCGTTCATGGTCTGACGCGGGTGGGTGAGCACTGGATCGTGGGCACGAGCGACGGGCCGATCGAAGCTCGCACCGTCGTGGTCGCAAGTGGCGGCGAGAATGTTCCCCGAACGCCGTCCTGGGCGGCCCGATTGCCCGAGCGGATCGTGCAGTGTCATGCGGCGAGCTACACAAATTCGGGAGAGCTGCCTGAGGGGGCCGTGTTGGTCGTCGGGAGCGCTCAGTCCGGGATGCAGATCACCGAAGACTTGCTGGCGGCGGGCCGCCGGGTGTGGCTGGCGACCAGCCCGGTCGGGCGCGCACCGGCTCGCTACCGCGGGAAAGGCATATATCAGTGGTTGGACGAGGCCGGGTTCTTTGAACACCGGCCGGAGGACCTGCCCGACCCCTCGGTAATCCGAGCGGTACCACCGTTACTGGGACCGGGAGGGCGAGACATCAGCTTGCAATTGCTGGCGAGGGCCGGAGCGAACCTTGCTGGTCGTTTGGTGGCGGTGAGAGACGAGACGCTCACGTTTGACGACAGCCTGGCAGCCAATGTTGCCTACGGGGACAAGTTCGTGGCAGACCTACGCCGTGCACTGGATGCATACATCACGGATCACGACGTCACTGCCCCGGGTCCAGAGCCCGACACAGGGAGCCAAACCGTCGTCCTAAATGCGCCCCGGCAACTTTCTCTCGGGCACGCTGACATCGGTAGTGTCATCTGGGGCACCGGCTACACGGGCGACTTCCGGTGGCTCGGACCAGACCTGATTGATTCCGAGGGGATAGCGCTGCGCCGAGGGGCCGCCTCGCCAGCTCCCGGGATCTGGTTTGTGGGTCTGCGCTGGCTAATCCGCCGCACCTCCGGCAATTTCATCGGCTTCCCTCGGGACGCTGCTGTCGTCGCGGATTCCGTGCACACTTATCTAGCGTTGAGCGGATCCCGACCCGCGCACCAGACGCCCACAAGAGCCGATGATCTGCGATTCTGACGTGTCACGTCCGCGGGGTCGGGGAGAGTTCCAATCGTATGAACCAGTAGGTGACCGGGGTCGATGTGCCGTCACGCCCGGCAAATGATTATTGCGGCAGCAGCAGACTAATGTTTGCCTCGGCATGCACCCACCCTTGTCTGCGGCATACGGCATGATGAATTCGGGAGGCATCCTTCCCGTATCCATACCGCACTGACCCCAAGGAGGCCTGACGCGTGTCCGCTCTGAGTCAGACCCATGCTCTCAAACACCTTCTCGAAACAGACGCCACCTGGCGGCTCCTGCGAGCCGACAACGCGCCCGTGATCGCGGCTTTGCTCAGTGAACATCTGAGCGGGGAAAGTCGGCGTCTCCCTACCGACGAGCTCTACGAGCGTCTAGACCACGACCTTGAGGCCCTGCGTGCACATGGATTCGAGCTGCCGCAGAGTGCCCAGGGATACTGCGCCGAATGGCGCAAGGCAGGCTTTCTCACCCGTCGGCCCGCGGAGGAAGCGCGCGGTGAGACGTTCGAGCTCGCACCCGGCGCGCTGGGTGCCATCCGATTTCTGGAGCAGCTTGCCGCACCACGCCAGACGGTGACCGAATCCCGTCTGGCGAGCATCGGCGTGCAGCTGGGCCAGCTGGCGATCGAAACGGACCCGGATGCCTCCCGAAGGCTCGAACAGCTCCACGCGCAACGCGACCGCCTCGATGCACAGATCGAGCGCATCCGATCCGGGGACCTCGATACCCTCGACCGAGCCCGGGCGCTCGAGCGGGTGCGGGACATTCTCGCCCAGGCCGAGGAGATCCCCTCGGATTTCGCCCGGGTGCGTGCCGAGTTCGAGACTCTCAACCGTGATCTGCGTGCACGGATCGTGGAATCCGAAGAAACGCAGCGCACCGTGCTCGACGAGGTGTTTCGCGGCGTCGATCTGATCGGCGACTCGGACGAGGGCCGCAGCTTCGCTGGCTTCTCCGCTCTCGTTCTCGACCCCGCTGTGGGCGCCGCATTTGACGACGACATTGACCGCGTGCTCGCCCGTGATTTCGCGGGAGAGCTCACCGCGGCGCAGCGCCGCTACCTGCGCCGCTTCATCGGCACTCTCAAAGACCACAGCGGTGAGATCCACGAGGTCATCACCGCCTTCGCCCGAGGACTTCGTCGCTACGTGCAATCTCAGGACTACCAGCGCGACCGAGTGCTCCGCGGGCTGCTGCGCACGGCGCTGGCCGCTGGCGTCGAGGCATCTGTGCACACGAAGCCGTACCAGCCCACCACCCGGCACCTCGAGCTCTCGGCGGTGGCACTTGGCAGCGTGGGCGCCATTCGCCCGCATGACCCTGCTGACCTCGACGCCAGTGCGCCGATCATCGAGCACGTGGCTGGAACCGCCGACCTTGAGGCACTGCGCGTCCTAGCCCGCGCCACCGAGATCGACTTCGGCGAGCTCACCGGAAACGTCAACGCGGTGCTCGCCGAGGTGGAGCAGTGCACCGTACGGGAGGTGCTCGAGCGGCATCCGGCCAGCCAGGGCGTGGCAAGCGTTGTGGGGCTACTCACCCTGGCCGCTAACCAGGGCGCCACCCTGGATGGTGTCGAGACGGTGCGCTGGCGGGGCGCCGACGAGACGGCGCGTGCCGCCGACATTCCGATCTACCGCTTCACGGGGAGACTGCTTTGAACAACGACTTCGGCATCGACACCAGCACCGGCACCGAACCGGACGGCGCCTCCTCCACAGCGCTGTGGTCAGGAGACACCGGCGTGATGGGGGAGCAATCGCGGCGGGTGCTGCTCGAGCTGATCAAGGGACCCTACATATCGGGCGCCAAAGCCCCCGCGCTGTGGTCGGCGCTCCTCGCCGACGACGTGAGCATTCGTTCGCGCCTGCACGAACTCTTTCTCGAGCTAGTCATCGACCGGGTCGGTGAATTCGCCTTCGTGCGCAACGTGAACACCACCGAACTGAAAGTACCGAGCACAGTCCGCACCGCGGCGCTCACGTTCCTCGACACGGCGATGCTGCTTGTGCTGCGCCAGATGCTGCTTTCCGGTGAGGGCGACGGCAGGGTGATTGTGGGGCAGGAGGATGTTTTCGAGCAGCTGCGCGTGTATCGCACCGCCGACCGCGATGAGAGCGACTTCAACAAACGGCTGCACTCAACCTGGCAGAAGATGAAGAACACGCTTCGGGTGATTCACCAGGCCGGTGCCGAGGACCGGGCCGAGATTTCGCCCGTGCTTCGTTTGATCGTTGACGCCGAACAGATCGCGGCAATCAGCGGCGAATACCGACGGATTGCCGAGGGCGGATCGGTGGATTCATTGAATCTCGATGCCGGGGCCGACTCCTTCGCCGACTCGAATTTCGGTGGCATCGACGACCCGGATGATGCGACACCTGACCAAACGGAGGAGATCACCTCATGACGATGCTCGAGATGACCGGCCTCGATGATTCCCTCGATGCCGAAAACCAGCCGGCCACCAGCGGCCCCATCCATGCTGGTCAGTGGCGGCTGGCCCGGGTGGAACTGCTCAATTGGGGTACTTTCGACGGGCACCATCGCATCGATGTTGCCCGCAAGGGGCACCTGTTCACCGGGGCATCGGGCTCGGGTAAATCCTCACTGCTCGACGCCATCGGCACGGTGCTCACACCCGACAAATGGCTGCGCTTCAACGCCGCCGCGCAGGACTCGACAAGCCGAAACGACGACCGAACCCTGGTGAGCTATGTTCGCGGGGCGTGGAGCAAAGAAGCCGACGAGACCCTCGACCGGGCGGTGAGCACGTACCTCCGCAAAACCGCCGCGTGGAGCGGCATTCTGCTGCGTTTCGAGAACGAACGGGATGCCCCGGTCACCTTGGCGCGCCTGTTCCATCTGCGCGGGGCGAGCGTTGACAAGGCCGACCTCAAGGATGCCTGTTTCATCGACCGAGTCGACGTGAGCCTGCTCGACTTTCGCGAGCACGTGGCATCCGGCATCGAGATCCGGCGCATCAAGAGCGCCTGGCCCGACGCCCTCGTCACGTCTACCGGAGCCCATGCCCCGTTCTACTCGCGGCTGCGGCGACTGCTCGGCATCGGCAGCCAGAACGCCCTGCACCTGCTGCACAAAACCCAGTCGGCGAAGAATCTCGGCAGCCTAGACCAGCTCTTCCGCGACTTCATGCTCGACGAACCGGCCACCTTCGCCCGGGCCAGGAACGCCGTGGAACAATTCGGTGAACTCAACCAGGCGCACCAGCACGTGGTAGAGCTGCGCAAACAAGCCGATCACCTCACCAATCTGGAGAAGTCAATCGCGTCCTACGAGTCGGCGGCGACGGCGGCCGCGGAGGCCGAACGGCTCAGCGCGCTCATCGACCCGTTCCAGGCCCAGCTGACGCTGCGACTGGCCGAGGATGAGCGCGGAGCTTTGGGAGCGCAGCAGGCGCGCGCCGCCGAGGAGTCCCGCCGAGCGGATGCCGCGCGCGACGACGCCTCGAAAATGCTGCGCGCCGCCGAGTTGCGGTCGCTGCAGCTCGGCGGCAATGACGCTGCGCAGGCGCAGGAACGGGTCAACGACGCACTGACGGCCGCCGACGGCACGGAACTGCAATGGGCCCGGTTCGCGGGGGAACTGAAGGGTGTCGGCGTTGACCCGGCACCGCAGAACGGCGAGGAGTTCGCCGAGTTCCAGGAGTCGTCGCGGCGAGTATTGGAGGAGTCTCCTCCGGCTGCCGCACATGAGCACAGAGACAACGAACTGTACTCCACTGCCGGTCGTGAGCTTCTGGCGATCGATGGAGAGCTGAAGGAGCTACGCAACCGCAGGAGCAACCTGCCGGCCGCGCTTCTGCTCGCACGCAAGCGCCTGGCCGAGGAACTCGGGGTAACCGAGGCGGCACTTCCCTTCGCCGGTGAACTGATCGAGGTGCTGCCGCAGTTCGCCGAGTGGAGCGGCGCGATCGAACGCGTTCTCTTTCCCCTTGCCAATGCGCTCCTCGTACGGGACGACTACCTGCATGAGGTACGTCGACGCGTCGAGGCCCGCAACCTCGGCGCCCGGCTCGTCTTCGAAGCGGTTCCTGTCATCGCGGACGCTCCGCGGGCAGCGCGAACCACGACGTCGCTATTGCATCGCATCCGAGTCAGCGACGGGCCGTTCCACGACTGGCTGCTCGCCCGCACGGCTGCCGAGTTCGACTTCGCCTGCGTCTCTCACCCCGATGAACTCGATCATGTGGACCGCGGGGTGACGATCGGCGGTCAGGTCAAGAAGTCTGCCCGCCGCTACGAGAAGAACGACCGCCACCGCATCGACGACCGCTCCCAGTGGATCCTCGGCGCCGACAATGATGCCAAGATCGAGCTGTTGCTGGAGCGTCGGCGAGACGCGGAACGCCGTCATGAGGACGCGGGCGGCCGTCTCACGCGGGCGCAGTCCGAGCGTGATGCCTTGATGAAGCGGCGCACCGTGTTCGAGCGCGTTCTCGGCCAGAACTGGACCGAGCTTGACCGCGCCGCGGCCGATGAGCTCGTGCGGGTGCGGCGCCGCCAGTTGCAGGCGCTGACAACGGACAACGTCGAACTGCAAGATGCGCTTGATGCCGAGACCCAGGCACGCGAACGCGCTGAGGTCGCCGAGACCAAGGCCCGGGCACAAGCGCTGGAACTCAGCCAGGGTGCGGCGCTGCTGGTCGAGGTGAACGCGCTCATCAACGAGATCGAAGCGCGCACGGAGGATGCGCTGCTCAGCGAGGTCGACACTGCCGAGCTCGAGACGCGGTATCGTTCCGTGCTGCGCAAGATCGACCGTCGCAACATCGGCGAAATCGGACGTAAGGTCAGCGAAGCCCTTCATCGGGAGTCGAACACTGCCTTGTCGCTGCTGCGGCATGCGGAGTCCGAGTTCGTCGCTGGTGCCAGCGTGTTCAAGACCAAGTGGCCCGCGGCATCCGGCGACTTGACGTCCTCCATCGACGACCGCGCTGGCTATCGCGCGCTGCTGGCGGGCATCGTCGAGCGCGGACTCCCCGAGCACGAGGGCAACTTTCTCAAACTGTTGCGCGACAAGTCACGCGACCTCATCGGGCATCTGGCGTCAGATATTCGTGACGCCCCGAAACTGGTCGCGGATCGCATCGACCCCGTCAACGCCTCGCTGGGGCGTTCGCGTTTCGACGTGGAGCGCCACCTACGTATCGAGGTCAAGACCCGGCGAGCTCCTGAAGTGCTGCAGTTCATGGCCGACCTCAAAACCGTCGTCGACGGAGCCTGGGGCGACGACACTCTCGCCGCCGCTGAACAGCGCTTCGCCGTGCTGAACCGACTCATGCAGCGGCTCGCCTCGGACGACAACGCCGACCTGGCGTGGAGCCGCCGCTGCCTCGACACCCGCCAGCACGTCACGTTCATGGCGAGCGAGGTCGACCTGGCCGGTCGAGTCATGAACGTGCATGACTCCAGCGCCGGGCTCTCCGGCGGCCAACGCCAGAAACTCGTCATCTTCTGCCTGGCAGCTGCTCTCCGCTACCAACTGGCGGCCGACGAAGACGAATTGCCGTCCTATGCCACGATCATCCTCGACGAGGCCTTCGACAAAGCCGACAGCCGGTATACCCGCATGGCGATGAACGTGTTTGTGGAATTCGGCTTCCACATGATCCTGGCCACGCCCGAGAAGCTCCTGCAGACCATCGAACCCTACGTCGGCGGCATCACATCGATTACCAATGCCACCCGGCGAGATTCGCGCACGGCCGCAGTGGTCTACCGCGACGAGAGCTCCTGATGGCGGTGCGGATCGGCCGGGTGAGCGTCGCCGACGCTCGGGCGCGGGCGCTGAAACGCGTTCTCGCCGACCAGCGCACCTGGGCAGCCACGGGCGGTGACGATGCACGCCTCGAGATCGTGCTGCACCCACCCACCGAGCGGGAGGCACTCATCGACCAGGCGGCCGCCATCGCGTGGGTGCAGGCCTGGCAATCCGCGGACGCCGCCGACGCCACGCTTGAGGTGACCTGGGGCGGGCGGCAGTGGTCGCGCGTCGGTGCTCAAACCGTGCCCGAACGGTGCCTGCTGAGGGGAGCGGATGCGATCGCGGCATTCGCCGGCACCGCGCCCGTCCGCGAATGGCGGGTGCTGCGTGATCGCGCGGCGCGGGTTCGCGGTGCGTTCGCCGATCACCCGGCATCCACAGACGCCCTCGCCGCTGCGATTCGCACGCACGGTCGAGCCCTGCAGCAGCTGGCAGAGTCCGATTTCACTACCCTGCTCCAGGCCGTTGCCTGGCTGGTAGAACACCCGGCATCCGGCTGGCGCATTCGCCAGCTGCCGATTCGCGGCATCGATACCAAATGGCTCGAAGGACATCGATCCGTCGTGGAGGGCCTGCACTCCGCGGTCAGTGGGCGGCTCTCGCTCGGGCTGCTCGAGGCGCCCAACCTGGTGCGGGTGCGCTTTCTCGACCCGGCGTTGCGGCCTGGGGGATTGTGCGACGTGATCGCGCCGGTGGAGGAGCTGGCCGTGCTCGATATTGTTCCGAGCGTGGTGTTCGTCTTTGAGAACCTGGAAACAATGTTCGCGATGCCCGCCCTGCCGGGCGCCGTCGTCGTGCACGGTGGCGGCTATGCGGTGCCGCGCCTGGGTGGAATTCCGTGGATTCACGGGGGCCGTGTCATTTACTGGGGCGACCTCGACTCGGACGGCTTTGCCATCCTGCACGCACTGCGCTCGGGCTGCACCAACGTCACGAGCGTCCTCATGGACGAGGAAACCTTGCTGGCGTACCGCGACTTGTGGGTGCCAGAGCCCAAGACGGCCGCCGGAACCCATCCAATGCTTACGGTGGATGAACAGCAGGCCTTGGCGCGCATCCGTTCAGAAGGGAACGTGCGGCTTGAGCAGGAGCGGATCGCCTGGGGGTACGCGCTGCCGAAGCTGGTCAGCGCTGCCGGAGAAGGCCGTGGTCGAAAGTCAGTCGACTTCGCGAATGCGTTGCCCGTGACCTGAAAGCTTGCACGCGGTGGCGGCGCGATGTCACACCGAGATGGCGACCTTGCCCCGCGCGTGGTGCTCGATGAGGTGACTCACCGCGGCCGCGGTCTCGGCGAGCGGGTAGGTGCGCTCGATCGTGGGGGCGATTCGGCCGGCCTCGATGTGCTCCCGCAACACGTCGAGATCTGCGGCGCTCGCTTTTGCCACCAGCGGGCGGAGGGGCTGCTCGACGAACATCGACCGCACTGAGGCCCCGATGATGCGACCGATGGGCCCGAGTACTGCCGCCTGCTCCGGAGGAGAGCACGAGGGTTCCGCGCCGCTTGAGAGCTCTTCGGCACTCGTCAATGGTGCGGTTGCCGACAAGATCGAATACCGCGTCATAGGTCGTGTCGCTCGAGGCGAAATCCTGCGTCGCGTAATCGATGACGTGATGGGCGCCGAGGGAACGCACGAGGTCGATGTTGCGGGTGCTGCAGACCGCGGTGACCTCGGCTCCGAGCACTCGCGCGAGCTGCACCGCGAACGACCCGACGCCACCGGCTGCCCCGTTGATGAGCACGGAGTCTCCTGGCCGCACTCGTGCGGCATCCCGCAGACCCTGAAGCGCCGTGGTGCCGGCGACGGGCACCGTCGCGGCGGCCTCGAAGGAGACCGTGGTGGGCTTGCGGGAGACCAGGCGCTCCGGCGCGACGGTGTACTCCGCGAAACTCCCCGCGCTCACCTCCGCGAACACCTCGTCGCCGACCGTGAAACCGTGCACGGCAGATCCCACCGCTTCGACCACGCCCGCGGCATCCCTACCGCGGATCAGAACCCGCGGCTTGCGCAAGCCGAAGGCGAGGCGCAGCAAATAGGGCTCGCCGCGCATCAGTAGCATGTCAGCGGCGTTCAGTGACGCTCCACGCACCCGGATAAGCACGTCGCCGGCACCCGGTACGGGCCTCGGTATATCGGCCAGTTCGTAGGTTTCCGGTCCACCGTACTGACGTTGGATGATCGCTTTCACCATTGCCCCTTCCCGAGTAACACTATAGTGTGTGAGACACAGTAGCAGATCATCCATGAGATCGAAAGGACCCACCATCATGACCCGCATCATAATCACCCCTCTGCACCGCCCCACACTGCTCTCGACCCTCTGGATCGTCGTGATGTTCAACTACATCTACGCCGATGTGCTCGGGCTGAACGATCCGGCACACCTCATTGCCCTCGAGGCGGGCACGATCGGCGGACTGCCGTTCTCTCCCGACAAGCTTGTTGCCGCGGGTCTCCTGATGCAGGTGCCCATCGCGATGGTCTTGCTGTCACGCGTGCTTCGCCAGACCCCGAACCGGGTGTTCAACGTTCTCGCGGCAGCGTTCATGGCGCTCACCCAGGTGGCAACGCTGTTCTTCGGCACTCCTCCGACCCCGGTGTACTACCTCTTTTCCGCAATCGAGATCATCGTTCTCGTCGTGATCCTGGCCCTTGCGGCAGCCTGGCGCCGCACTGCACCGGCGAGCGTGCCCGACAAGGCGCTGGCGGCGGCGTGAACCAGTAGCGTGAGACCGTGTTGAAAAATGAGGAACTGGCTACCCACCGGCAGGAATTGCGCCGTGGCACCGTCGTGCTCGCCTGCCTCATGCTCCTGGAGACGTCGAACTACGGTTACGCCCTGCTCACGGCGCTTGACTCCTCCGGGTTCGCGGTCGACGCGAACACCCTCTACCCGCTGCTGCGACGCCTTGAAAAACAGGGGCTGGTCCAGAGTGAGTGGAATACCGACGAGTCCCGGCCCCGTAAGTTCTATGCCACGAGCCTCGAAGGCAGGCGGCTTGCCGCCACCCTTCGGGGTGACTGGGTCGAACTCGCTGCTGCATTCACGGCATTGACGGAGAAATCATGACGACAGCATCCACGCTCACCGATCGCTATGTGGCGGCGGCCGTTCGCGGCCTGACCCGTGGCCAGCGACAGGACATCGAAGCGGAGTTGCGCACCTCGATCGCCGATGCCATCGAGGATCGCCTGGGAGCGGGGACGGATGCTGCCGCTGCGGAACGCGAAGTGCTCACGGAGCTCGGTCCGCCGAGGAGCCTCGCAGCGAGTTACTCGGACAAACCCACCCACCTGATCGGGCCGGATTTGTTCAGCGACTACCTGCGCGTGCTCGCGGTGCTGCTCTCGACAGCCGTTCCGCTCTGGTTCGTCTTCAGCGGCGTCGTCACCTTCGTGGCCGGTGCGTCGCCCATCGACTCACTGTGGAGCGCCCTGTGGGGTTCGCTGGAGACAGCAATGTCACTCGCCTTCATCGTGACACTGGTGTTCGCGATCATTGAACGTACCCCGGCACTGCACGCGCGCCGCACGGCGGAGTGGGACCCGCACTCACTCCCGGCCGTGCCCGACCAGCGGGGCTATGTGAGCGAGCTCGTCGGCGGGGTTCTCTTCCTGGTGGTGATTGCGAGCGTCGTCATCGTGCTGCAGTCCGTGGGTGCCGTCGACGGTCCGGGCGGCACACCGATTGGGCCCCTCGACGCGACGTTGTGGGAGTCGGGCGCGTTCTCGGTGGCCCTCTTCTACGCAGCGGTGAGTATCAGCTTCCACGTATTCGCGCATTACACGGGATGGTCGGTCGCCAACGCCGTGGCCACGATCTTGCTCGATGTGCTCTTCGTGGTTCCCGCGGTCTGGATCGTCGCTGGCGACCGACTACTGAATGCCGACTATTTCGCGACGATCGGGTGGCCGAACGGAGTGGAGGTTGTCGGTCTCATCGCCCTGGCCGTGGTTGTGCTGTTCCCCCTGCTCGACACGGTCGATGCGATCGCCCGAACGGTGCGCACACGACGCGTTCGACCATCGCGTGACGTCAGCGGCTGAGCTCGTGCTCCCGCTCCAGCGACTCGAAGAACTCCCGCGCCGTGCGGTGGGACAGCAGACCATAATCCAGCGTGATGCGCTCTGTTCTACTACGAGAATGAGGAGTTTCCCTTCGTTGACGGACGCCTGCTGCTGCGCGGCAATAACGGCGCCGGCAAGTCGAAGGTTCTCGCGCTGACGCTGCCCTTTTTGCTCGACGGCGACCTTTCGCCGCAACGGGTCGAGCCCGACGGCGACCGGCAGAAACACATGGAGTGGAACCTGCTGCTCGGCAACGAGCACCCCAACAACGAACGCCTCGGCTACAGCTGGCTCGAATTCGGTCGCATCGACGAGAACGGCGCGGCACTGTTCGTCACCATCGGTGCCGGGCTGAAGGCTGCGCGGGGCCGCGGGGTGACGAAGCACTGGTTCATCGTCACGCCATAACGGGTGCGCGACACGCTTGAACTGGTCGACAGCAACAGGCTCGCGCTCGGGCGTGACCGGCTCGCTGCCGCTCTGGCCGATCACGGCCACGTCTACGACACGAAGACGGAGTATCGACGGGCTGTCGATGAGGCCCTGTTCGGACTCGGCGAACGCCGCTATGCCGAATTGATGGAACTGCTGCTGCAGATCCGCGCGCCGCAGCTCTCGAAGAAGCCGAGCGAAGCAGCGCTGTCGGAGGCGTTGACCCGGGCGCTCACGCCGATCGGCGACGCGGTGATCAAATCGCTCGCCGACGGCTTGCGCTCACTCGACGAGGAACGCGAAGAGGTACAACAGCTGGCCGCCGCGCAGAAAGCGGTACACCGATTTCTCGAACATTATCGCGGCTTCTCCCGGGTGATGCTCAAACGCCACGCCGAGGGGCCGCGCCGGGAGCAGGCCGAGTTCGATCGGTTTGGTCGCGCCGTGATCGAGACCACCGCCGAGCTGGAGCAATTGCAGCAGTCATTGAGCATCTTCGCGGCTGAAACCGCCCTGCTGCAGGGCGAACGCACTCAACTCGACGCTGAGCGCGAGGCTCTGCGCGACAGCGCCCACGCCGAGAGTGAGCGGATGCTCGAGCTCGCGGATGCGGCCGCCGTCACCGCGGAAGAACGCGCCATAGCCGCCGAGCAGGGATTGAACAACGCGACCGCGACACTCCAGCGCAGCGAGACAGACGCCGGGGACGACCGGGCGGCCTGTGCCGTCGCCGATACCCAGGTGCACGCGGCTGTCGCCGTGGTCGTTGCAGCCGCCGCCGAGGCACGCATCGAGCACGACCATGCGGCGCTCGCTGTAGGTCGGGATCCCGAGGCGCTCGCCCGTGACCGCGCGGCGACGACGCTGCGCACCGCCCGAACCCGCGAAGCACTCGCCCGGGTCACCGAGCTGATCACAGCGCTCGAGGCAGCTGAGGGCGCCGTGACTGAGGCTGATCGTCGCGAAGCGGAGACCGAAACGCGCCTCGCCGAAGCCGACACCGAGCGCGCCATCGCCGATGTCGACGATAACTCCCGGGCCAGCTGCCTGGGGCTGCTGGCCGAGTTCGACCTGGACGTGGTGATGACGAGCGAACGCGATGGGGCTGCTACGCCGAAGTTCCGGGGCTATCGATCGCCCAATTGACTCGATTCGACGGCTCCGACGCCGTGCACGTGCAGCGCTGGCAGTGGGACGGTCGACGACGCGCCGCGGTCGCCGAGCCGCTGGTCTCGGCCGACCCAGCGGGCAGCCTGTGGTGAGCGGTGACCTCGAGCGCATTCGCCGTCTGCTCGGCACGCCCGACACGGCCTGGTTTCTCGCCCGCATGCGCGCGAGGCTCGACCAGAAGGGACTGCTCGACGGCACGGTCACCAAGCAGAACGCGAGCACGGCTGAGCGGATGGCGTCGGCCCGGCTGACCGGGCGCGCCGTGCGCCCCGGGTCGTCGGCGTCGGTCTCGCTCGACCAGCTCGACGACGCGCTGCGACGCGATGCCTGGCCTGAGGGCCTGGCGGCGGCGGTGGTGGCCCTGACCGGCCCGGTCGTCGGGCGGGCCGCCCGACGTGCCGCCCGGGAGAGCTGGCAGCAGGGCGCCGACACCCTGCGCGGTATGGCCATCGAGCGGCCGTGGCTGTCGCCGGGGGTGGACGGCATGCTCAGCAACGGTGGGTTGCGACGAGCGACTGCGACAGCGGAGGCGGTGAATGACCTGGCGTTTCGTCTCGCTCGGCTGGTGCGCGAGCTGCCAGCTGAGGGTGAGGTGCTCGGGGTGCTGGCTGCGCGCCTATTCGGTGATGCCCACGCGCTCGACGCGAAGGCGCCGCTGGGGTCGATCGCAGCCGGACTCGCTGCGGTGCTCGCCTCCCTACCGGCCGGAAAAGGCGCTGGCTGGCGCCGCTCGGCCTGGCTGGCCTGTGGTGTCGTCGTCGACGAACTCTCGTCGACGGTGCTGGCCGTGGGGCTGCCGGGAGGCGCCGGTTCGCCGACCGCGCGGGCTCTCGCCGCGCTCACCACTGCGGGCCAGCCGGCGGTGCTCACCTAGCGGCAGCTGGCGGCGGACGATGTCGGCACGGTTCCTTCGCTCGTGTTCGTCTGCGAGAATCCCGCGGTCGTGGCTGCCGCCGCGGACCGGTTCGGTGCCGACGTTCCCTCGCTCGTGTGCGTGAATGGGCAACCGGGAGCCGCCGTCATCCGCTTGCTGACGCGGTTGGTGGATGGCGGTGCAGTGCTTCGGTATCACGGCGATTTCGATGCGGGTGGGCTTGCGATCGCCCGCACCCTGGCCTGGAGCGCCCCGTGGCTGCCGTGGCGGTTTGGCGCGGCGGACTATCGCGCCGCGTGCGAGTCGAGCCAGTCGACGGCAGCCTTCAGCGGTGCCGTCGGCGAAACAGCCTGGGACCCAGACCTGGCCGTCGCCATGGAGGACCTGCGCCTGCGCGTCGAGGAGGAGTCAGTGTTGTCGGAGTTGCTGGGCGACCTCGGTGGCGTGACGGACGAGCACGCGGCTTCTACGGTTGATATTGTGACTGATCCACGGGGGATAACCTGAATAATTCCGAGGGAACAATGCTGCACAGTGATCGCAAAACTGTGACGCGACAGAGTCAGCGCAGCTTGGTCGACCATGAAACCGGAGTGGGCGGAAAGTAGGCCGACTCTCCCGTGCTCGTGATCTGGTGGCTGTGCGTGCGGGGCCCATGGCATCCGCGTGAAGCCGTTTCGTTACGCCGATGATGGGGCAGCGACGAGGGAAGCGACGAGGCCGGCTACGAGGGCAGCGACGAGATCAGCACCCTCGTCGTCGGTCACGCCATCACGGGCAGCCGAGCGTTCCACGGTGCTGGGCTGACGCTACGGCATGACCGGAGCCACGAAGGTGAACGTCATGCCCAGCAGCCATACCGACAGCAGCACCACCGGCAAGTGGAACAGGAACTGCAGCGACGTGAACCCCACCAGGTCCCGGGCCCGTAGCTTGAGTACTGCCAGCAGCGGAAGCATGAAGAACGGGTTGATCAGGTTGGGCAGCGCTTCAGCCACGTTGTAGATCTGCACGGTCCAACCCAGGTTCATCCCCACATCCGTCGCCGATTGCATGACATACGGAGCTTCCACCAACCACTTGCCCCCACCGGATGGCACGAAAATTCCGAGAATGGCCGTGTAGATGGCGATGATCACGGCGAAGCCTCCGCCATCGCTGATGCTCGTGAAGAACTCGGACAGGTGCTGGGAGACAGTCAGCCCGCCGTTGCCGACGGCCCGGGTCAGAACGGCGGCCATCGCCGCATACAGGGGGAACTGCACGAGGATTCCGGCGGTCGCCGGCACGGCCTTGGTGACGGCCTGCAAAAAGTTCCGCGGTGTCTTGTGCAGCACCAGACCGAGTACGAGGAAGACCAGCAGGTAGCCGTTGAGGCTGCTGATCACGCTGAGGAATGGCTTGGACAGGAACTGCGCGATGAGCCAGCCGAGGGTCAGGAGCCCGATCAGGGCCGGCAGGATCCAGCTGAACTCCAGCCACTCGCCCGGCCGGGTGCGGCTCGTGGCCGGTTCCGGCTGATCGTCGAGGTCAATGTCCAGGTCGGCGGCTGTTCTGATGGCCGCACCCCGCGGCGCCGAGAAAAACGCGATGACCGTTGTAAGAATCATCAAGAGCACGAGCATAACCAGGGACTGCCAGGTGAAAATCGTCTTGCCGAAATCCAGGACTCCGGTGATCTTCAACAGAGCCGGCGGGATCGACGCCTCCGTGGCCTGCAGCTGTGCAGCGGATGAGGACAGCCCCAGTGCCCAGACCGCACCGAGCCCCATGAATGCTGCGGCCCCCAGGGCGCGATAATCCGCCCGCAGATCAGTGCGGCGGGCGATAGCCCTGGCCAGCAGACCGGCGAAGACAAGGCTGAGACCCCAGTTGAGAAAGGACACCGACATCGCCAGGAAAGCAACGAAGCCCACGGCCGATGCTGCCGTTTTCGGCACCGCCGCCATCCAATCGATGATTCGGGCGACGGGGGCGGAGGTGGCGACAACATAGCCGGTCATCACGACCATTGCCATTTGCAGTGTGAAGGCGGTGAGATCCCAGAATCCGTCGCCGAAGGCGACCACGATGGCGGTCGGGGATGCGCCGGAAGAAAGGGCCGCCAGCGCCACGATGATCACTCCGCCGAGGGCGAAGATGTAGGCATCCGGAAACCACTTCTCGGTCCATTTCGCCATGGTCTGGGCCACTTTGGCCAGTCCCTTTTCTGGAACGACTTCTTCTGTCGGCAAGGTGGTGCTCATGGACCAGGACCTCTTCATTGAGCGTGTAAGTAGGGTTACGGGCACATGCCCGGAACCGGTTAAACGGTAGAGGCGGCACGAGGGGCTGTCAAACCAGCCGCCGGGACGGCTGGGAGACGATTCAGTCGGTACAGAAAATCGTCGCATCGAAGTCAGGGTCACGAAAGTTGTTGCAACGGCTGGGAATTCCGGCTCTCCTGACGTAACCGTGGGTTGAAGTCGGCCGGGGAGCACGGGTCGATGCTCGACGAGGCTGAGTATGGCGAGGGCGATGAGGGCGATGAAGGCGATGAAGGCGAGGAGGGCCTCGGTGGATTTGAAGCCAAACGCGATGCGGGTGATGAGTCGGATCTTGGTGTTCATGGCTTCGATGCGGCCGGTGAAGAGTCCGTGCTCGATGGCTGCGAGGATCGCAGGCCGGTGTTTGACGATGCGGCCGGTGGCGTTTTACGAACGCGGCGATGCGGCAGCGGCGCATCGGCAACGGGGCGTCCCCGGCCTGACCCGGGCGACCTGAACCCCCGATTCACGGTCAAGACCAACGACTTCCACGACCGTTTTCGCGACACCAAGCAGAGTTCGCCACATGGTTGGCCTGCCGTTTTCTGCCCTGAAGTATCTGCTCCTTTGACAGTCAGAAACCTGGACGGAAAGCGGCGTGCGGCCGTTAGGGCGCTCCAAAAGAGGCAGGGTTAGGCCACAAGAGCCAAAATTCCCGTCGATAGACTGGGGCACGCCACGTAGCTTGATACTCGCATTCACAACCGCATCGCCGCGGAAAGGTCTTCTATGCCCAGCACTGACGCGATCGATAGCCCCTCGGGCACCCACCCCGCTGGCGACAGTACGGTGGCGGGTGCCGGCGGGGCCGTATCCACTGTGACTGAGCCTGAGGTGCTGCTGCAGCGTGACGGACCGCTGGCCCGCATCATTTTGAACCGGCCGAAGGCGCTCAACGCGCTGACCCACGCCATGATCTGCTCCATCGCTGCAGCCCTCACGGAGTGGGCCGACGACACCGCTGTGCACACCGTGCTGCTCACCGGTAGCGGCGACCGTGCCCTCTGCGCCGGCGGCGACATCGTGTCGATCTACCGCGATGCCCGCACCGAAAGCGACGAGAACGCGCGCTTCTGGGCCGACGAGTACACGCTGAACGCCCAGATCAAGCGGTACCGCAAGCCGTTCGTGGCCCTGATGGACCGCATCGTGCTCGGCGGGGGAGTCGGCCTCAGCGGCCACGCCTCGCACCGAATCGTGACCGAACGCACGAAACTCGGCATGCCCGAGACCACCATCGGCTTCGTGCCCGACGTCGGCGGAACCTACCTCTACTCGCGCACCCCCGGTGAGCTCGGCACCCACCTCGCCCTCACCGCCGGGACCATGACCGGCGGCGATGCCATCGCGCTCGGCCTCGCCGACATTTTCGTCGATTCAACTCGGCTCGATTCTCTGGTCGACTCTCTCCAACGGATGCCCGCTGCCGCAGCCATCGCCCAGCACGACTCGTCGACCGTGCCGCAGGCGCCACTCATGGCCGAGCGCGCCTGGATCGACCAGTGCTACGCCGGCAACGAGCTGCCCGCCATCATGCACCGGTTGCAGACCTCGCCCGTTGCCGCCGCGCGCGAGGCCGCCAGCGCGATTCTGGCCAAGTCGCCGACCGCCGTCTCGGTCACCCTCGAATCCCTGCGCCGCGCCCGCGACCTCGGCACCCTCGAAGACGTCCTCGAGCAGGAGTACCGGGTGTCGCTGCGCATGGTGGCCGGCCCCGACATGGTCGAGGGCATTCGCGCCCAGGTCATCGACAAAGACCGCGCTCCGGTCTGGCAGCCCAACACCATTGACGCCGTGCCCGACGCCGACGTGCAGGCGCACTTCGCGCCGCTGGGAGAGCGCGAGCTGCAATTGCCGCGCCCGGCTACACACGACCACAAACCGATCAAGAACACATTCACCGAACGAGAGGCCACAGCGTGAGCGACTCCCAGACCGACGCCCCGACCAACGCAACCCCGACCAACGCAACCCCGACCAACGCCGATACCTACGAGAACATTCTGCTCGAACGCCACGGCCGGGTCGGCGTGATCACGCTCAACCGGCCCAAGTCCCTGAACGCCCTCAACTTCGCCACGATGCACGATGTGGTCGGTGCCGCCACCCGGCTTGACCTCGACCCCGAGATCGGCGCGATCATCATCACCGGCTCGGAGCGGGCCTTCGCGGCCGGCGCCGACATCAAGGAGATGTCCACGATGAGCTACATGGACATGTACCTCGACGACTGGTTCGCCGGCTGGGACCGCCTCGCCGCCGTGCGCACCCCGGTCATCGCCGCCGTCTCCGGCCACGCCCTCGGCGGCGGCTGCGAGTTGGCCCTGATCTGTGATTTCATTATCGCCTCCGACACGGCCACCTTCGGGCAGCCCGAGATCAAGCTCGGTGTCATTCCCGGAATGGGTGGATCCCAACGCCTCACGCGCGCCGTCGGCAAGGCCAAGGCGATGGAGATGATCCTCACCGGCCGCACCATCGGAGCCGTCGAAGCCGAACGCGCCGGCCTCGTCGCCCGCGTCGTGCCCGCCGCAGACCTGCGTGCCGACGCCCTCAGGACCGCGACCGACATCGCCGCCAAATCGGCGCCGATCGCCATGCTCGCCAAGGAGGTCGTTAACGCGGCGTACGAGTCGATGCTGAGTGGTGGCATCCATTTGGAACGTCGCCTCTTTCACTCCGTGTTCGCCACCGATGACCAGAGTGAGGGTATGGCCGCCTTCATCGACAAGCGGCCGCCGGTGTTCACCAACCGCTAGCGTGCGTTCGTCCAGCTGTACTCGTTCTCGGGGCGCCCCGGCGTGCCGTAGCGCGGTGCGCGCAGCACGAGACCCAGGTCGGCGAGGTACTCCAGGTAGCGCCGCGCGGTAACACGCGACAATCCGAGCGGCTTCATCAGCTCACTCGCCGACACTGGCGCGGCCTGGGCCTGCAGGTAGGCAACCACCGCGTTCAGTGTCGAATCGGCCAGGCCCTTCGGTCGCGAAATGTCAGCCGGAGCTCGCAAACTCGCGAACGCGTGATCAACCGCCGACTGTGTCACAACGGATGCCTGCTCGTTCAATTCCCGACGAAAGTGCCGGTAGCTGGTCAATTTGGCGGCGAAGGTCGAATAGGTGAACGGCTTGATCAGATATTGCACGACCCCGGCCGCTATTGCCCCTCGCACATTTTCGAGGTCGCGTACCGCGGTGATAGCGATGATGTCGGTGGCCAGGCCGGCCGCACGGATGCGCCGGCTCACGTCGAGCCCATGGCTGTCGGGCAGGTTCATGTCCATGAGCACCAGGTCGATGGGAACGCCGGCCGAGGCTGCAGCCGCGACCCGGCGAAACGCGTCCTGCCCGGTGCCGGCCGTGCCGACGAGTTCGAAACCGGCCAGCCGACCAACGTAGACGGCGTGCGCTTCGGCCGCCAGCGGTTCATCTTCGACGACGAGCACGCGAATGGGCGGCAACACAGACTCAGGCATCATCGCTCGCTGCGATGGTTTCGGCCACCTGAGCGACGCCCGGAATCGTTACGGCCGGAATCGTCGCGGCCGAAATTGTCGCGGCCGGAATCGTCGCGGTGAAGACGGCGCCCTCGCGTCGCCCGATCGTGAGAGTGCCGCCAAGGCGGGTCACCGCCTGCCGCACCAGGGCCAGACCGAGTCCGCGGCCGCCGATTGCGGGGCCCGGCGCCGTGACGCCCGCGCCAATGCCCGCGTCTGCCGTGCTCGTGAAATCCGTGCTCGTGAGGTCTGTGTCCGTGACGCCCACGCCCCCGTCGGCCGTGCTCGTGAGGTCCGTTCCCGTCGCGCCGGCGCTCTTGGTACTGAAGCCGAGCCGCAGCACGTCGTCGATCACATCGGGTGCCACTCCGGCACCACTGTCTGCGACCTCGATCTGCACGGCATGCTCGGTCGACGACACCCCAACCGACACCCAACGCGGGTCTGCGCCGGCGGCCGCCGCGTCAAGGGCATTGTCGACGAGATTGCCGAGCACGGTCACGAGGTCTTGAATCGACAGCCCCGACTGCGCGAGCGTGCCCGACGCGGTAACGGTGAGCGTGATGCCGAGCTCATTGGCCTGCGCCGATTTGCCCATGATCAGGGCGCTGATCACGGGTTCGTCGACCGAACCGACCATCTCGTCGGCGAGCTGTTGGCTCAATTCGAGATCTTTCGTGGCGAATTCGAGGGCCTGATCGGTGCGGCCGAGCTCCATGAGCGACACGATCGTGTGCAAGCGGTTGGAATGCTCGTGGGTCTGCGCCCGCAGTGCGTCGGAGAGGGTCTGCATCGATTGCAGTTCGCTTCCCAGGGTCTGTAGGTCGGTGTGGTCGCGAATGGTCGCCACGAATCCCATCGGGGTGGCCTTGGAGCGACTCGACGAGGTCGATGAGGCCACGGCCGGTTGCTGGCTGACCACGAGCACGCGCGAGTCGGTCAGGTGAATCTCGTCGTGGGCGGTGCGGCCGCTGCGCAGCAACGCGCCGAGGCTGGGCGGCAAGCTCAGGTCGGTGAGGGTTGGCGGTGGCTCGGTGCTGCCCGCGCCCGGGGGAGCGGCAATTCCGAGCAGCCGCGCCGCTTGGTCGTTGTAGAGTACGAGGTTTCCGTGCCGATCAACGAGCACGAGCCCTTCCCGCACCGAGTGCAGCACCGAGTCGTAGTAGACGAACAGCTGTGCGAGATGCTCCGGGCCCCAGCCGAGAGTCACCCGGCGCAGATACCGACCAATCAGCCAGGTCACGACCGAACCCGACAACAGTAGGGCAAGTGCCAGCCCCAGTATGGCGGGCAACCGGGAGTTCAGGGCGATCGTGATGTTGCTCGTTGTGGTGCCCGCCGCGACGAGCGCGCGCACGGTACCGCCGGCATCCAACACCGGCACCACGGCACGAACGGATGGCCCGAGCGTTCCCGTGCTGATTTCCGTGAAGGCAGTGCCCGAGAGTGCTGGTTCGATCGCGCCGATGTAGTCCTTGCCGATTTCGGTCGCGGTGGGGTGGGTCCAGCGGGTGCGGTCCGGGGCCATGATCGTGATGAAGTCGAGGCCGGCATCCTTGGTCAGCTCGAGGGCGTAGGGCTGCAACGACGCGCTCGGGTTAGCCGATTCGCTCGCCTTGAGCACCAGCGGACTGTCGGCGATGGCGGTGGCGACAGCGAGCATGCGGTCGCTGGTCTCCTCGTAGGCTCGATCGCGGGCATCGACGAAAAAAGCTGTTCCAACGAAGGTCGCGAGCACGGCGATGAACATCGCGTGCGCGAGAAAGAGCCGTCTCGCGATACTCCACTCCCTGCGCACTGCCTGCCCCTCTCGTGTATTCGTCTGGCGGCTCGTGAACAATATGACCGCAACCGTGACCCCACGGGCTGTCTCAGTCAGTCTGGTAGGCATTGCAGCACGCCGGAGCCCGTGGTGGGCCAGGTTAAGCCTAGACATAGGAGTCTGACATGGCATCGACGCCATCAACCCAAAGCAAACTGAACAAATCTTCCAAACCCAAGAAGAGAATTGACTCGTCGCACTACCTCTACATGGCCGTCATTGTCGCGGTCATTCTGGGTATCGTCGTCGGCCTGGTCTGGGGCGGTCCTGAGGGCTTTGCCGTTTCGCTCAAGCCGCTCGGTGACCTGTTCATCGCCCTGATCAAAATGATGATCGCGCCGATCATCTTCTGCACGATCATTCTCGGCATCGGCTCGATCGCCAAAGCTGCCACCGTCGGCAAGATCGGCGGACTGGCACTCGGCTACTTTCTGATCATGTCGACCTTTGCGCTCGGTATCGGCCTCGTCGTGGGCAATATGATCCACCCGGGTGAGGGCATCAACCTGACGGATGCCACCTTCAAGGCCACCGAATCCGCCGACACCCAGTCGTTCCTGCTGGGGATCGTGCCCGCCACCCTGTTCTCATCGTTGACCAGCGGCAATATTTTGCAGACCCTGCTCGTCGCGCTCATCGCCGGCTTCGCCCTGCAGAAGATGGGCCCGGCCGGAAAGCCGATTCTTGAGGGCATTGCCCACGTGCAGGCCCTGGTCTTTCGCATTCTCATCATGGTCATGTGGCTCGCCCCGATCGGTGCCTTCGGTGCGATCGCCGCGGTCGTCGGTGCCACCGGCATCCAGGCCGTGGTCAGCCTGTTCACCCTCATGGCCGCTTTCTACATCACCTGCATCATCTTCATCGTGGTCATTCTCGGAGGGTTGCTCAAGCTCGTCACCGGCGTGAACATTTTCAAGCTGATGCGCTACCTCGGCCGCGAATACCTGCTGATCTTCTCGACCTCGTCTTCCGAAGCGGCCCTGCCGCGACTGATAGCGAAGATGGAACACCTCGGCGTCTCCAAGCCGGTCGTGGGTGTCACCGTGCCCACCGGCTACTCCTTCAACCTCGACGGCACCGCGATCTACCTGACCATGGCGTCGCTGTTCATCGCCAACGCGCTCGGCCAGCCGCTCGCCCTCGGTGAGCAGATCGGACTGCTCGTCTTTATGATCATCGCGAGCAAGGGCGCCGCCGGAGTCTCCGGCGCCGGCCTCGCCACCCTGGCCGCCGGCCTGCAGGCCCATGCCCCGCAGCTCGTCGGCGGCGTCGGCTTCATCGTTGGAATCGATCGCTTCATGTCCGAAGCGCGCGCGCTGACCAACTTCACCGGCAACGCCGTGGCGACCGTCATGATCGGCTCCTGGACCAAGGAGATCGACCGGGTGCAGGTTGACCGCGTACTCGACAAGCTCGAACCGTTCGACGAGCGCACCATGCTCACGCACGGTCACGTCAGCCCCGCCGACACTCAGCGCACCGCCGAGAAGGCCGCGCAGGTTGACGTGTTGGAACGCTCCGCCGCAATATAACGAGCATTAGACTCGCGCTGAGGGTGCCGTCCGGAGTAGTCCTCCCGGGCGGCACCCTTTTGTGTTGGTCGAGTTGCGGTGGACGAGTTTTGGTGGTCGAGCATCGAGACCATCGCTGTGCAGTTGTCTCGACCCGCTTGACCAACGGTCCACGCAATATTTCGGTGTGCCTAAAAGTTGATGTGTTAGGATTGTTGACGGTCTTACAACCCTTCACCAGGACGCGCACGCGTAGCCACCATTTGAGATGGAACGGCCGCGATCGTATGGTCCGGCATCGAAGGACGCGATCCCATGGTCGCTCCAGCCCGCGCTGTGTTTCGCGATCGGGCCGGTTGATGCTTACCCGTCCGAGAAGACAGCATGTCGCTGCGTCAGCCGTAAAATCGACGACGTTCGGCGTGCACCGGAGAACGCGTGTCCGATAGCAGCACAGATTCCATTGCCGTCAAGGCAGACCACTTATACAAAGCGTTCGGACGTCGCCCGCACGAGATCGTCAAAAAGCTCAAAGCGGGCACAAGCCGCACCGAAATCTCCCACCTCGGGGTCGCCGCCGTCATCGACGCCTCCTTCGAGGTCAAGAAGGGCGAGATCTTCGTCGTCATGGGCCTGTCGGGCTCGGGCAAGTCAACGCTCATCCGTATGCTCAACGGACTGTGGGAGACCACCTCGGGAACGGTGACCGTGGGCGGCACCGACATAACTGACATCTCGGCGTCAGAACTTCGCGGTGTGCGTCGCAGGAGCATCTCCATGGTGTTCCAGCACTTCGCCCTGCTACCGCACCGCACGGTTATCGACAATGTCGCATACGGCCTCGAGATTCAGGGCATGGGTCGTGAAGCGCGTCTCGCGAAGGCCCAGACGATCATCGACCTGGTCGGCCTCGCCGGCTGGGCCGACAACCTGCCCGCCGAGCTCTCCGGCGGCATGCAGCAGCGTGTCGGCCTCGGGCGCGCCCTCGCCGCCGACACCGATGTTCTTCTCATGGATGAAGCCTTTTCGGCCCTCGACCCATTGATTCGACGCGAGATGCAGGAACAGCTCATTGAGTTGCAGGCCGCGCTCGGCAAAACCATTATCTTCATCACCCACGACCTGAACGAAGCCATGTTTCTCGGTGACCGCATCGCGGTCATGCGCGATGGTCGCATCGTGCAGATCGGCACGCCCGAAGACATTCTCACCGACCCGGCCAACGACTACGTCGCCCAGTTCGTGCAGGACGTCGACAGGGCCCGCGTACTGACCGCAGCAAGTGTCATGGAACCGGCGCGTTCGGTTATCACGAAGACGGCGGGGCCCCGCGCCGCGCTGCGTACCATGCGCGACCTGCAGACATCCGTCACTTTTATACTCAATCGCGACCGCAGTTTCGCCGGAATTGTGCGCGATCGCGATGTGCTCAAGTTGGTCAAGTCGGGCGAAACCGACCTGCGCACGATTATTCGTGACGATGCCACCTCGGTACGGTCCGACACCGCGCTGGTCGACCTGGTCGAGCCCTCGGTCGAGAGCGAATTGCCCATCGCCGTCGTTGACGAAAAGAATCGCCTGCTCGGGGTCATTCCGCGAGTGACCCTGCTCGCCGCCATCGGCAACGTCAATACCAACACCGGAGAATTACCCGTCGTGATGCCGCCGGCCACCATCTCGATCAGTCAGATCACCGACATTCTGGGCGAAACTGCCGAAGAAAACCTTCGCAACACCGAAGGAGCCCGCGCATGACCGACTTTCGCCTTCCCCTGGGCTCCATCGTTGAGTCCTTTGTCGACTACATCACCGACACCTTCGGCTTTCTCTTTGGCTTCATTCGCGCCGTGTTCGACGGCGCCTACGAGTCCGTCGAGTTTCTGCTCGGCGAGCCGCCGTTCTGGGCGATCATGCTCGTGCTCGGCGTTCTCGCATTCGGCATTCGCGGCTGGAAGTTCGCGCTGGGAACCCTGATCGGTCTGGCCGTCATCCTCGGCGTCGACCAGTGGCAGAACGCCATGGATACGCTCGCGCTCGTGCTCGTTGCGAGTGTGCTCGCGATCGTGATCAGTGTGCCCCTCGGCGTTCTCGCGGCCAAGTCCACACTGGCCTCGAACATCATTCGCCCGGTGCTCGACTTCATGCAGACCATGCCCGCCTTCGTCTACCTCATTCCAGCGCTCATTCTGTTTCGTGTCGGAGTGGTACCGGGCATTGTCGCGACGATCATCTTCGCCATGGCGCCCGGCGTGCGCCTGACCGAACTGGGCATTCGCAGCGTGGACAAAGAAGTTGTTGAAGCCGGGCAGGCCTTCGGGGCGTCCCCGTGGCGCATCCTCCGGCAGATCCAACTGCCGTTGGCCACTCCCACCATCATGGCCGGGGTCAACCAGGTCATCATGCTGTCGCTGTCGATGGTCGTCATCTCCGGCATGGTCGGAGCGGGCGGGCTCGGTGCGCAGGTCGTCGCAAGCCTGAACCGCATCGATATCGCGCTCGGTTTCGAAGCCGGCCTGTCCGTGGTGATTCTGGCCATCTTCCTCGACCGCATCACCGCGTCACTCGGGGACACGAAATCCATCGGTTTCTTCGGCAACATCCGTCGTGCGCTGCGCGGCCGTAAAAAAACAGATGCCGTGCCCGCCGCCGCATCCGCCGCCGCACCAACCGAACCCGCCCGGGTCTGACCGGGCATTGCCCGATTGACGGGTGCATCCGCATCCGTTTCACCGATACGGCCCTGGCCGTATGCACCACACGTCAACCCCAGTCACCCACAGCGGGTGGCACGAAAGAAAGACACATGAAAAAGAATCGTTCCACATCAATTTTCGCGCTCGGAACGGTCGGAGTGCTGGCCCTCACCGGTTGCGCCGCCTCCGGCGAGACCGACACCGTCGGTAACGGCAACGACGACAACAAGGACATGTCACTCGCTGTCTTCAATGGCTGGGATGAAGGCGTTGCGGCCTCCGAGCTGTGGAAAGCCATTCTCGATGAGAAGGGCTACAACGTTGAACTTGAGTACGCTGACGTCGCGCCGGTGTACTCCGGCCTGTCGACCGGTGACTATGACCTGAGCATGGACATCTGGCTGCCCGTCACCCACGCCTCCTACTTGGAGGAGTACGGCGACAAGATCGTCGACCTCGGTGCCTGGAATGAGGAGTCCCAAAACGCCATCGCGGTCAACGCGGACGCGCCGATCGACTCCCTCGAGGAACTCGCGGCCAACGCCGATCTCTTCGGCAACCGCATCGTGGGCATTGAGCCCGGCGCCGGTTTGACCCTCGCGACGACCAATAATGCCATTCCGGAATATGGCCTCGAGGACATGGAATACCTGACGTCGTCGACCGCCGCGATGCTCGTTGAGCTGCAGACGGCGATCGACAAGGGCGAGAACATCGTCGTGACTCTCTGGGAGCCGCACTGGGCGTACAACAAGTTCCCGCTCAAGAACCTGGAAGACCCAAAGGGCGCCCTCGGCGGCAGGGAGAGCATTCACTCCTACGCCAAGACGGACTTCAAGGCGGACTTCCCCCAGGCCGCCGAGTGGATCGGCGATTTTGAAATGGACCTCAACACGCTGTACTCGCTCGAGCAGGCCATGTTCATCGACTATGACGGTCAGGACTTCGCACCGATCGTCGCGAAGTGGATCGAAGACAACCAAGACTATGTCGACGGCCTCACCAGCTGATTG
>NZ_JAJAYI010000083.1 GCF_026786305.1 Cryobacterium sp. | reverse complement strand
CATGGTCCAAACCTCTCCTTTCGTTTTTGATGGTGCAAAGCGGTGGTGAGGGGCGGTGGCGACAGGTATCGCCACCGACCCTTACTCGTGGTACCTAGTACGCGTCGACGGCGGGCTGCTCGACAACGGTGCCCGAGAGACCGAGGGTCTCGTCGTAGATGGCCTGCCAGCTGTCATTGCCGTTCGTGAACATGTCGTTGATGAAGGCGCGGAGGGCGTCGTCACCCTTCGGCAGGCCCACGCCGTAGTTCTCAACCGAGAACGGCTCGCCGACCACCTTGAGGTTGTCGGAATCCTGGGAGGCATAGCCGAGCAGAATGGCCTGGTCGGTCGTGACCGCGTCGGCCTGGCCGTCCTTGAGCGCCTCAACACACTGCGAGTAGGTGTCGAACTCGACGGTCTTGGTGTCGGGGTAGTTGTCCTTGATGTTCTGGATCGGGGTGGAACCGGTCGCGGAGCACACGGTCTTTCCGGCCAGGTCGTTCTCGCTCTTGATGGTGTCGTTATCGGATGCCACGAGGATGCCCTGGCCGGTGATGAAGTACGGTCCGGCGAAGTCGATCTGGTCCTTGCGCTTGTCGTTGATCGAGTAGGTGCCGACGTAGTAATCGATGTCACCGTTCACGATGGCCGATTCGCGGTTTGCGCTCGGAATGGCGATGTATTCGATCTTGTCCTTGGCGAAACCGAGCGACGCGGCAACCCATTGCGCGATTTCGATGTCGAATCCGGAACGCTCTCCGGTAGCGGCATCGAGAAAGCCCAAGCCGGGCTGGTCTTCTTTGACGCCGATGACGACCTTGTCGGCCGCGACCATCGCGTCGTAGGTGGGGCTGCCGGTGAGCGACACATCGGCGGCGACCTCAAAGGCGCCGCCCGCGGCGGGGGCGTCCGATGATCCGGTGTCGGCGGTACCTCCGCCGGAACATCCGGCGAGAAGCAGTGCCGCCGTGGCTGCTGTGGCCAGGAGACTGAGTTTCTTACGCATTGTGATTCCTTTTCTGGTTGGGAAGGGAGGTGTCAGGTGAGTTGTGGTGACCCGATCACCGATGCGGCAGCTGACGAATGAGCCGGAACGGTCAGTGGTCGAGAATCTTGGAGAGAAAGTCCCGCGCACGAGTGCTTTGCGGGTTCGTGAAGAACTCCTCCGGGGAGGTTTCCTCCACGATCTCACCATCGGCCATAAAGATGACACGGTCCGCCGCCTTGCGGGCAAAACCCATCTCGTGGGTGACGACGATCATCGTCATTCCCTCGTTGGCGAGGTCGACCATGACCTCAAGAACCTCGTTGATCATTTCGGGGTCGAGGGCGCTGGTCGGCTCGTCGAGCAGAATCAGTTTCGGTTCCATCGCCAATGCCCGGGCGATGGCCACGCGCTGCTGCTGTCCGCCGGAGAGTTGTGACGGCATCTTGTGTGCCTGGTTGGCAACGCCGACACGTTCGAGAAGGGCAAGTCCCTTCTTCTCAGCGTCGGCCTTCGACATGCCGCGCACCTTGATCGGTCCGAGGGTCACGTTTTGCAGCACGGTCTTGTGCGCAAATAGGTTGAACGCCTGAAAGACCATGCCGACGTCGGCGCGCAGGTGGGCGAGTTCTTTGCCCTCGGCGGGCAGTTTCACGCCATCGATGGTGATGATGCCGTCATCGATTGTTTCAAGGCGGTTGATCGCCCGGCAGAGCGTGGACTTGCCCGATCCACTCGGCCCGATCACCACGACCACCTCGCCGCGGTTGACCACGGCGTTGATGTTCTTGAGAACGTGAAGCTCTCCGTAGTGCTTGTTGATGTCTTTGACGACGACTAGCGGTTCACCCCGGCGAACGGAGATGTTCGACGTAGCCGGGGACGAATCTGTTGGCTCCATACCCCCCAACTTAGGTCAGAATGGCAGTCTGGTCACGCCAAATGTCCGACAGCAACGCATTTGTAACCCTGCGGACGACTGGTGAGTGTGGTGGGAGGCACAACAACCGCCACTCATCGAAAGTGGGATTTTCGCCGTGCGGCCGATTCAGCAGGTTCAGAAAGAGCTCTACCGCGCCGGCCGCGACAAGAGACAGCGTGAACCCTGCCGCGCAGAGTGCGAACAATGTGGCGACCCACTGCAGGGTGTCCACGCCGATGCACACCAAACGTCGTACCGGTACGCAACAGGATTGTGCCAGGCCCGGTCCCGTTCGGCTCATCGTTGGCAGATCGACCATGCCGGCCGTTGTGCTGAATCGTTGGAGCGAAGTTTTAGCTTGGACTACCCTCGGCCACAAACTGATCGGGTCTCATCTGGCCTTCGAGAGTTCGCACAAAAAAAACATGTGCGCGGGCTCCGACAACTGCATAGCGGTCAGGCGCGCTGGGCAAACGCGCTTTCATACAGGCACACGGATGCTGCGGTCGCCAGGTTCATCGACTCGGCTTCGCCGTAGATCGGCACGCTCACGCTGCGGTCGACCCGGGCGAGGTCCTCGTCGGTCAGGCCCCGAGCTTCATTGCCGAACAGCCATACGGTCGGAGCGGCGAGCAGGCCCTCGTTGCGGGCGGTCAGCAGGTCGGAGCCCTTGATGTCGGCCGCGAACAGTTGAAGGCCGGCGGTCCGGGCACGGTCGAGAACGTCTGAGAGGTCAGCCGCGATGGCGACGGGCAGGTGAAAGATGGAGCCGGTCGAGGAACGGATGACCTTGGGGTTGTACAGGTCGACGCTGCGACCGGTGAGGATGACCGCGTCCGCGCCGGCAGCATCCGCTGCTCGAATAATGGTGCCGGCGTTTCCGGGGTCGCGCACCTCTTCGAGAATGGCAACGAGCTTGGGCTCGGCGTTGAAGATCTTCTTTACCGACGTGGGGAACTGGTGGCAGACGGCCACGAAGCCCTGCGGGGTGACCGTGTTGGCCATTGCCTCGAGGACCTCTTCGGAGACGAACTCCACTTCGACCTGGGCTTCGATCGCCTTCTGGGCCAGGTCGGTGTAGCGGTCGAGCGCGGTGGGCGTGGCAAACAGCTCCACGACCAGCTCTGGACGAAAGGTGAGGGCTTCGGAAACGGCCTGTGGGCCTTCGAGCAGAAAGAGACCGGACTCGAGGCGCGCATCGCGCTTGGCAAGTTTTGCGACGGCACGGACGCGCGGTGAACGTGGATTATCAAGCATGTAGTTAGTTTAGGTGTACGAACTTTGGATGCAGAAAAGGAGCGGGCGACCAGGTCGCCCGCTCCTTTGCAACTCAAAACTGCGTGCTACGTAAAACTACCGTTCAGTCACCACGTTCACGCCCAGGAGTCAGACGGCGGTGAACCGATCGGGATGAAGCCTTACGCCGTGACGACGACCTTCGGTGCCGAGGTGTCGGCGGGAAGTGCTGCCTTGGCGCTCTCGACGAGGGCGGCGAACGTCGCTGCCTCATTGACGGCGAGGTCGGCGAGGATACGACGGTCAACCTCGATGCCGGCCAGGCCGAGGCCCTGGATCAGACGGTTGTAGGTGAGACCGTTCGCGCGCGATGCAGCATTGATGCGCTGGATCCACAGGCGACGGAAGTCTCCCTTGCGTGCACGACGGTCACGGTAGCTATAGGTGAAGGAGTGAGTGAGCTGCTCCTTGGCCTTGGTGACCAGGCGTGAACGCTGACCGCGGTAGCCCTTGGCGCGTTCGAGAATAACGCGGCGACTCTTGTGGGCGTTTACGGCCCTCTTTACTCTTGCCATTATTTACAAATCCTTATTCGTGTACGAGACCTGGATTACAGACCTAAAAATTACAGACCGAGAAGCTTCTTGATGGTCTTCTGATCCGACTTGGCCAGCACCTGGTCCTGGTTCAAACGGGACTTGCGCTGCGTGCTCTTGACCTCGAGATTGTGACGAAGTCCGGCCTGCTGCTTCATGATCTTTCCGCTTCCGGTGACCTTGAAACGCTTCTTGGTTCCGGAGTGGGTCTTCATCTTAGGCATGTGGTTCCTCCTGTTTTGCTGCCTTATCGGCAACCTTGTCTGCCTTATCGGCTACCTTGTCTGCCTTCTCGGCAGCCTTGTGGGCGTTGATCTCAGCCTTGGCTTCTGACTTGTTTTTCAACGGGCCAATCACCATGACCATGTTTCGACCGTCGATCATCGGAGTAGATTCCACGGAACCGTACTCGGCGACATCCTCGGCAAATTTTTGGAGCAGACGTACGCCCTGGTCGGGTCGGGACTGTTCGCGGCCGCGAAAAAGAATCATGGCCTTGACCTTGTCACCGGACTTCAGGAAGCCTTCGGCGCGTTTGCGCTTGGTCTCGTAGTCGTGCGTATCAATCTTGAGACGAAAACGAACCTCCTTGAGGATCGTGTTCGCCTGGTTGCGCCGGGCCTCCTTGGCCTTCTGCGCAGCCTCGTACTTGAACTTGCCGTAGTCCATGATCTTGGCCACGGGCGGCTTGGCTTCGGGTGCGACTTCGACGAGGTCGAGGTCGGCATCCTGTGCCAGGCGCAGGGCAACATCAATGGCCACGACCCCGACCTGCTCGCCGTTGGGACCAACGAGACGAACTTCGGGGACGCGTATACGGTCATTTGTACGGGGATCGCTGATGCGTCTCTCCTCTTGGTTAACGTCGTGATCACAACCAGACAGCGGATGCCGACTGGGGACGAAGAGAGGAAAATCACGAGTCTTCCACGCCAACTTTTTCATTGACCTGCAGTACACGGCACCCTGTCGACCCTCGCTCTGCCACCTTCCCGTAGGAGGTGATAACGCGACGGCGGAGTGCGATCTACCCGGTAACCTTGATGAAGCGGTATGCGCGGGTGGGAGATTCTCCACTTTCGTACCGAGACTACTGTCCCGGAACCAAACGATAGCCTAGCAGAGGAATGCAGTGAGCAATAGTTTTGAGCAGGATGCAGCACGAGCAACACGCGATATCGCCAATGTGGCCGCTGTGGAGATCATCACCACGGCCGCCGTGCACCTGATGAGCGCGGCCGCCGTGAAGTGCGGACTCGCCGAAGATCCCGACGCCCAGATCGACCTGGACGAAGCCCGCAAGCTCATCACGGCTCTCGCCGGGCTCGTGACCGCTGCGGCTCCCGACATCTCCGACATGCATGCACGCAGCCTCCGCGATGGTCTGCGTTCTCTGCAGCTCGCGTTCCGCGAGGCGTCCTTCGTGCAAGACCCGATCGGTGAGGGCCCCGGCGAGAAGTACACCGGCCCCGTCAACTGACCGGCGCCTTCAAACAACTCCTAGGTCTGGCAAACAACTCCTAGGTCTGGCAGCGGGGGCACCAGTAGGTGTCGCGCAGTTCCAGGTCGGTGCGGCCGAGGCGGTCCCGCACAATACGGCCGCCACACCGACGACATGGCTGGCCGGCCCGCCCGTAGACCCACAGTTGGGCTCCGCGGCGCAGGTTACCGGTCGTCGTGCGCTCCTCCCGGTCCTTGTTGGCCAGAAGCAGGCGCCGGGCGAGATTCACGAGCCCGGCGAGGTCGGTGACCTCGGCCACGGGCCGGGTCGGCACGAGACCGCGCAGAAAACAGAGCTCATTGACGTAGACGTTTCCGAGCCCGGCCAGGTTGCGCTGGTCGGCGACGGCAACGATCACCGGGCGCTCCGGCATCGCTGCGAGACGAGCCGTGGCCTCGGCGCTGTCAGCCGCGCTCCACTCGGCGGCGAGCAGATCGGGTCCGAGGTAGCCGACGATCTGCGACTCGGTTCGGGTTGGCACCAGCTCCAGCAGACCGAGCTCGAATCCGACGGCGATCCAGTCCGGTGTCTGCAGCACGATGCGCGCCTGAAACTCCGGCCGCTGCCACCGGGTGCCCGGCCTGTACAGGTGCCAGGCGCCTTCCATCTTGAGATGCGAGTGGATGCTCGTGGTCCCGACCCGATGCAGCACGTGCTTGCCGCGGCTCACGACCTCGTGCACGGTCTGCCCGGTGAGGTCGACAGTCGCAAAAGCCGGCACCCGAATGTCGCAGCCGGTGAGAATACTCCCGTGCAGGGCCTGGTCCAGGGTGCGGGCCGTGCGGTAGACGGTATCGCCCTCAGGCACGCAGCCTCAACCCTTTCGGAGTCTCGGTGAATCCGGCGGATCGGAGGGCGGAGCCGAGCTCGGTTCCGATCACGAAAACACCGTTGACCGTTTCGACCGCGATCTTCTGGATGCGGCCGGTTTTCACGAGTGTGGTCAGACTCAGCGTGGCGGCCGCGAGCCTGGCCGCATCCGTCTCGAAGGCGACCACGGTTTTGCCACCGCGCTCGACGTACAGCACGAGGGCGCCATCGACCAGTACGACGAGTGCGCCCGCCTTGCGCCCTGGGCGGTGGGTGGTATCGCCGGGCAGTGACGGCCACCGCAGTGCAGCACCGTAGGGGTTCGCCGGGTCGGTCGCGGCCAAGGTCACCGCAGCAGCAGGCGTGCTGTTTCTCTGCGGAGCAGACGGGTCGGATGCTCCCGCAGCGAAGGTGCGCAGCCGGTCGATAGTGCCGCCCGTCGCAAACTGGGCAGCGCCAAGCCCCTCGATGAAATAGCCGCGTCGACAGCGCGCCATCTCCTCGAATCCGGTCAGAGTTCGGTAGACGAGTGAGAATCCGCCGATGACGCTCTCCGCCATCACCGCCCCGCGCGTCACCACGCCATAGCGTTCGAGCAGGGTCTCCCCCAGGGCGTGCGCACGACGGGTCGGTGAGTCGTCGGCCACCGGCAGAATCGACCAGCGACCCGATACCGTTGGCGGGCCGCTGCGGCTCGGAAGGCTCGGCCGCGGCATCGACCGCCCGCGATGCAGGCGGGCCCGTGGCAGAGCGCGGCTCTGACGGTGCGCCGTATGCCCACCGGCCAGAAGCGACCGTACCGGCGCGAAGGTGTCATTATTGATCAGACCGGCCCAGACCAACTCCCACAGCGCCTGCACCAATTCGCGGTCATCCTGACTGCCGACGGCATCAGAGAGCTGCCGAAAGAAGTAGGCACCGCCACTGCCCAGGGTTTGGAGGATCTCCTGTTGCAGGGGCGTCGTCTCGACATCGATGGGCAGCGGCAGGGTGAGCTGGGCGGTTTCGGCGAGGTGCAGGCTGACCCATCCGTCGTTGCCGGCGAGGGTTCCGGCGCCCGCCCAGAGCACCTCTCCCGCGTTTGTGAGCTCGTCGAGCATGCCGGGCTGGTAGTCGCTGACCCGGGCTGGAAGAATGAGCGTCTCCCAGGCGGAGGCAGGAATGCGCGCCCCTTCCAGCTGTTCCACAACGGATGCGACACCGTCGATTCCGCGCAGCGTGCCGCCCACGTGCTGCCAGGCCGGCAGAAACCGGCCGATGGTCCGCTGCTCGACCGGTTCAACCTCGTGCCGGAGCGCCGCGAGGGAACGGCGGCGGAGGCGCCGCAGCACCTCGGCGTCGCACCATTCCAGGCCGGTGCCGTTCGGTCGAAATTCGCCGGCCACGATGCGTCGGGCGTCGGCGAGGCGGCCGAGGGCGATCTGCACGACGGCCGTGCCAAGACCAAACCGCTCGGCGACGGCGAGCGTGGTGAACGGACCGTGCGAGCGTGCGTAGCGGCTGACCAGATCACCAACCGGATCGCCCACGGATTCGGTGAACGCGGCGGCCACGCCGAGCGGCAGGGGAACACCGAGGGCGTCGCGCAACCGGCTGGCGTCTTCGACCGCCGCCCAGCGATCCTGGCCACCGAAGCTGACGCGGATGGCGCGGCGGGCGTCGACGAGCGCGAGCACGGCCTGCTCGGCGCCGACCACGCCGGTCGCGTCGGCCTCGCTGGTCGTGGGCTTTGATTCTGCCTCGGGTTCGAGCATCCGCTCGCCGATCTCCACCGTGCTGAGTGGGCCGAGAGTGCGCAGTAGATCGGCGACACCTTCGACGTCCCTGGCCCGGTAGTCAGGGGCGAGCCGCTGCAGTTCCCGGTCGGTCTGGTCGATAACGGTCGGATCGAGGAGTTCACGCAGTTCGACCCGACCCAGAAGTTCGGCGAGCAGGCTCGAGTCGATCGCGAGGGCGGTGGCACGCCGCTCGGCGATCGGGGTATCGCCCTCATACATGAAGGCGGCAACGTAGCCGAACAGCAGCGTACTCGCGAACGGGCTGGCGGTGTCGGTCACGCTCTCGACCAGGCGCAGTTCACGGGAGGCGATCTGCCGGGCCAGACCGGTGAGGGCTGGCAGGTCGTAGACGTCCTGCAGGCATTCCCGCAGGGTCTCGAGAATGATCGGAAAGGTGGGAAAGGTGCGGGCCACGGCGAGCAGCTGCGCGGCCTTTTGCCGTTGCTGCCAGAGCGGCGAGCGGACTCCGGGCTTGTAGCGGGGCAAAAGCAGCGCCCGGGCGGCGCACTCGCGAAACCGGGAGGCGAACAGGGCCGAGCCGCCGACCTCGTCGGTGACGAGCTGCTCGAGCTCGTCAGGGTCGAACACGAACAGTTCGCTGCCGGGCGGTTCGGTTTCGGTGTCGGGGATGCGCACAACGATGCCGTCGTCGCTCGCGACGCAGGAGCCATCGATTCCGTAGCGTTCCCGCACGCGGGCGCCGACCGCGAGCGCCCACGGTGCATGCACCGGGGTGCCAAACGGGGAGTGCAGCACGACCCGCCAGTCCCCCAGCTCATCACGGAACCGTTCGACCACGAGGGTGCGGTCGGTCGGCAGCTTCCCGGTGGCGGCGCGCTGCTCGCCGAGGAAAGCCAGCAGGTTGCTGATTGCTCTCTGGTCCAGGCCGCCCACCGCACAGCGGGCCTGCGCCTGGGCCTCCGGCAGGCTGCCGACCTCGCGCACGAATGCGCCGATGGCCTGGCCGAGTTCGGCCGGGCGGCCGATGCCGTCACCCTTCCAGAACGGCAGCCGTCCGGGCTGCCCGAAGGCGGGCACGACGAGAACCCGGTCGTGGGTGATCTCCTGAATACGCCAGCTCGTGGTGCCGAGCGCGAAGACATCGCCCACGCGCGACTCGTAGACCATCTCCTCGTCGAGCTCACCGACCCTTTTACCGGTGACCTGTTCGCCACCGACCATGAAGACGCCGAACAGACCGCGGTCGGGAATGGTGCCGCCGCTCGTGACGGCCAGCCGTTGCGCTCCGGGGCGACCGGTGAGGGTGCCGGCATCGCGATCCCAGATGATGCGCGGACGCAACTCGGCGAACTGGTCCGACGGATAGCGGCCGGCGAGCAGGTCGAGGGTGGCCTCATAGGCAGAGCGGGGCAGGGTCGCAAAGGGCGCGCTGCGCCGAACAGCATCAAACCAGGCTTCCACGTCGATCGGCTCGAGCGCGCAGGCCGCGACGGTCTGCTGGGCCAGAATATCGAGCGGGTTGGTGGGCACACGCAGCGATTCGATGGCGCCAGCCAGCATGCGCTCGGCGGCGACCGCGGCGTGGATGAGATCGGCCCGATGCTTGGGATAGATCACCCCGCGGCTGATCTCACCGACCTGGTGCCCGGCCCGACCGAGCCGCTGCAGCCCGCTCGACACCGACGGCGGTGACTCCACCTGCACGACCAGGTCAACGGCGCCCATGTCGATACCGAGTTCAAGGCTCGACGTGGCCACGACACAGCGCAGCCGCCCCGATTTCAGGTCGTCTTCAATCAGCGCGCGCTGTTCCTTGCTGACCGAACCGTGATGCGCACGCGCGAGCAGCGGTGCGGTGCCGGCGCTCTGGCCGCTCGCGCCCATGAGCTCGGCCGGCGGGCGAACCGCTGCACTGGTACCCACCATGCCGAGCGCACCCGGCGTTACCGGCACCGACACCGCAGCGGATGCCTCATCCCAGCCCATACGTTCCGCATAGATTTCGTTGAACCGGGCGGTGAGCCGTTCCGTGAGCCGCCGCGAATTCGCGAACACGATACTCGAGGAGTGCGCCAGCACCTCGTCGACGATGGCCTCCTCGACGTGGGGCCAGATGGATCCGGTCTGCGGCGCCGCGGCGGAGGTGACGCCCTCGCGCTGCGGCACCGGGCCGAGGTCGCTCATATCGTCGACCGGAACGACCACGCGCAGGTCGAACCGTTTCAGCGCGGGCGGGGCCACGATCTGCACCGGGGCGGCTCCGCCCAGAAACCGAGCCACTTCGCTCTGCGGGCGCACGGTGGCCGACAGCCCGATCCGTTGGGCCGGTTGACTCAGCAGTGCGTCGAGTCGTTCGAGGGACACGGCGAGGTGGGCACCACGCTTGCTCGCCGCGACCGCGTGCACCTCGTCGATGATGACCGTCTGCACACCGCGCAGGGATTCTCGGGCCGCCGAGGTCAGCATGAGAAACAGTGACTCCGGGGTGGTGATGAGAATGTCTGGCGGCGTCGTGACCAATTTGCGACGGTCGGCGGCCGGAGTATCGCCCGATCGCACCCCGACAGTGACCCGCGGAGGCTCGAGGCCGAGCCGCTGGGCCGCGCGGCTGATTCCCACGAGCGGAGCAGTGAGGTTGCGTTCCACGTCGACGCCCAATGCCTTGAGGGGCGAGATGTAGAGCACGCGGGTGCTCGGCGCGACCAGGGCCGCCGTTTCCGTGGCGAGCCGGTCAACGGCCCACAGAAACGCGGCCAGGGTCTTGCCCGATCCGGTGGGGGCCACGACGAGGGCATGGGAGCCCAGGGAGATGGCGTTCCACGCGCCCAGCTGCGCCGCCGTCGGCGCGGCAAACGCCTCGGTGAACCAGGCCCGAGCAGCCGGAGAGAATCGATCGAGAACGTCGCTCATACCGTCATTCTCGCCCGAACCACCGACAACACGGTTGACACTACGGATACCGGCGCTAACCCGACGCGACGAGCTTGACACGCAGCGAATCAACGCCGGTCGTAATGATCTCGCTCTCGGACCATCGGGTGCCGAGCCGGCTCAGAATGGCGTCGAGGTCCGGCTGGGTGAGGCCGTCGACCAATTCCAGTTGAACCACGAGTTCGGGCCCCTCGAGCCGCGCCAGGGGGTCACCGGCGGAGAGCTGAATAGAAAGCACCGAGAGTTCCGTCGCGATCGACGCGGTGAAGGCGTCGGCGACGTGATGACTGGCATAACTCGGTGTCCAGGGCAGGGATTGCGCAATCGCCCAGAGCGCCGGCCGCCGAATGACAAATTCACCGGGCGAGGTCGGGTCGATGACGACAAGATCGGTGTTCTCCTGGGCGGCGGCCAGGGCGACGCGAACGGCATCCGCTGGAATGGGCCGGGCGAGGGGGTTCCACGCCGTCATCGCGGAAGTCGACGAGAAGGCAGGCAACACCGTGCGTCCATCGGGGCTGGCCACGGTAATGATCGACAGTTCCTGGGTTTTGTCGATCGTGTGGCCGCGAGCGTTCACGGCGGCATCGCCGAGCTTGGTCACCAGTGGGATGAGCAGACGGGACCCACGGATGGCATCGATGACGCTTTCTTCGCCCGACTCGCGAGCCTGAAAGTGGGCGAGCGCCTCGGCGAGGGCGGCGGGAACAGCCCCGTCGTCGCCGGCGTCGAGGTTGGCCTCGAATTCCCGGCCGACCCAGGGCTGGCCGGCCGAGTCGGCCGTGTTAGCCAGCTCATCCGGCTCGCCGGGCTGACCTGACGGCTTATCGCCCCCCGGCCGACCGGAGGGATCACCCGTGGAACCGAGGTTTCGCGCCTTAGCCATTAGTCTCCCGAGACATCCAGGGCCTCGGCCAGCGTGAACGCGCCCGCATAGAGGGCTTTGCCCACGATGGCGCCTTCGAGCCCGAGCGGCACGAGCTTGCGCAGCGCTTCGATGTCATCGAGGCTGGAGATGCCGCCGGAAGCGATGACCGGCTTTTTGGTGCGGTCGAGTACCTGGCGCAGCAGCTCGATGTTCGGACCCTGCAAGGTTCCGTCCTTGGTGACGTCGGTGACCACGTAGCGGGCGCAGCCGGCAGCTTCAAGGCGTTCGAGCACCTGCCAGAGATCCCCGCCGTCCTTCGTCCAGCCCCGCGCGGAGAGGGTCGTGCCGCGCACATCGAGGCCCACGGCAACGGCTTCGCCGTAGTGCGCGATCACGCCGGCCGCCCATTCCGGGTTCTCGAGTGCCGCGGTACCGAGGTTGATACGTTTGACGCCCGTGCTCAATGCCGCTTCGAGTGATTCGTCATCGCGGATACCGCCGGAGAGTTCAATGTTGACGCCCGTGACCTGGCGGATGACCTTTTTGATGACGCCGGTGTTGGTGCCCCGGCCGAATGCCGCGTCGAGGTCGACGAGGTGAATCCACTCGGCGCCCTGCCTGGCCCAGTCGGCCGCGGCATCGACCGGGTCACCATAGTTCGTTTCCGTACCGGCCTCGCCCTGCGTCAGGCGCACAGCCTTGCCGCCGGCCACGTCGACGGCGGGCAGGAGGACGAGCCTCGGTGTCTTGTTGAACTCGCTCATTGGTGTCCTTGATTGGTGCGGTCGCACGGTGCGGCCAATTTCATGGAAGGTTGGGATTGGGGTGCTGAAGTCTGGGCGCGGCCTAGTGGTGCAGCGTGCCGATCCAGTTCTTCAACAAGCGGATGCCCGCCTCACCCGATTTTTCCGGGTGGAACTGGGTGGCGCACAGCGGACCGTTCTCGATCGCAGCCAGGAACGGCGCCCCATGTTCGGCCCAGGTCAGCCGGGGTTCCGGGAACGGCGGCATGACCTCGAGCGTCCACGACTGGGCAGCGTAGGAGTGCACGAAATAAAACCGTTCCTCTTCGATTCCTCGAAAGAGTTCGGAGTGGGGCGCGCTCGTGACGGTGTTCCAGCCCATGTGCGGCAGGATCGCTGCGGGAAGTTCGGTGACCGTTCCGGGCCATTCGCCGAGACCCTCGGTGTCGATGCCGCGTTCGACACCGTGTTCAAACATGACCTGCATGCCCACGCAGATGCCGAGCACCGGGCGCCCTCCGGCCAGGCGCCGATCCACGATCTCGTCGCCGCGCACCCCCTTGAGGGCGTCCATCACGGCACTGAACGCGCCGACACCGGGAACGACGAGTCCGTCGGCTTCCAGGGCAACCGTGCGATCACTCGTCAACGTGACGTCAGCTCCGGCCAGTTCAAGCGCCTTGACCGCGGAGTGCACATTGCCGGTGCCGTAGTCGAGGACAACGACCTGAGTCACAGGGCCCCCTTGGTCGACGGAATGCCCTGCACGAGCGGGTCGAAAGCCTTGGCGAGCCGGAACGCACGGGCGAAGGCCTTGAACTCGGCCTCAGCGATGTGGTGCGGGTCGCGGCCGCCCAGCACGGTGAGGTGCACGGTCAGGCCGGCATGGAAGGTGATCGCTTCGAAGACGTGACGCACCATGGAGCCGGTGAAGTGTCCGCCGATGAGATGAAATTCAAAGCCGGCCGGCTCGCCGGTGTGCACGAGGTACGGGCGGCCGGAGATATCGACGACAGCCTGGGCGAGCGCCTCATCGAGCGGTACCAGGGCGTCACCGTAGCGGGAAATACCCGACTTGTCGCCGAGGGCCTGGCGAATGGCCTGGCCGAGCACGATTCCCACATCTTCGACGGTGTGGTGCACGTCGATTTCAATGTCGCCGGAGGCCCGCACGGTGAGGTCGGTCAGGGAGTGCTTGGCGAACGCTGTCAGCAGGTGGTCGTAGAACGGCACCGAGGTCTGGATGTCGCTGGTGCCGGTGCCATCAAGGTTCAGGGAGAGATCAATGCTGGATTCACTCGTCTCCCGTTGCAGGTGTGCGACGCGGGGCGCGGAAATGCCAGCAGATGAACTCATAGCCCTAGTTTATTCGGCTTGGGGCGATACGGCTTGACCGGGCCGATCCGTTCGTCCCAGGCGGGCCAGGGCGTCCAAGAACAGGGAGGTCTCTTTCTCGGTGCCGGCCGTCACCCGCAAGTGTCCGGGAATGCCGACGTCGCGAATGAGAATTCCCTCCGCGAGCAGCGCCTCGAAGGTTGCCTGCGGGTCGGCCACTCCCCCGAACAAGACGAAGTTGCTCCAACTGCGGTGCGGGGCATAGCCCAGGCGTGCCAGCTCCACTACGAGCCGGTCGCGCTGCGCCCGAATGTCGTCGACCATCGCGAGCATCTCGGCGCTGTGCGCCAGGGCCGCGTTCGCGGCGGCCTGGGTCAAGGCGGAGAGGTGGTAGGGCAGGCGAACCAGGCGTAGGGCATCCGTGACCGCCGGATCGGCGGCCAGGTAGCCCACCCGGGCACCGGCGAAGGCGAAGGCCTTGCTCATCGTGCGCGAGACGAGGAGGCGTTCCCGGCCGGGCAGCAGGGTGACCGCGCTCGGCGTACCACGCGGAGCGAACTCGGCATAGGCCTCGTCAACCACGACGATGCCGTCGGTCGCGTCGTAGGCGGCGGCGATGGTGTCAAGCGAGAGCGGCGTGCCAGTGGGGTTGTTCGGGGAGCAGAGAAAGACGATGTCGGGGTTGGTGCGGGCGATCTCGCTCACGGCGGTGGCCGAGAAGAGTTCGTAGTCGGCGTCGCGGGTGCCGGGAATCCACCTGGTGTCGGTGCCCGAGGCGAGGATCGAGTACATCGAGTAGGTCGGGGCGAAGCCGAGCAGGCTGCGTCCCGGTCCGCCGAAAGCCTGGAGCACCTGCTGGAGTACTTCGTTGGAACCGTTGGCGGCCCAGATGTTGGCGGCGGTCAGTCCCTCGCCGAGGTATGTCGCCAAGGACTCGCGCAGGGTGGTGAATTCGCGGTCGGGATACCGATTAACGGAACGGATGGCCTCAGCCAGGCCGGCAAGGATGTCGCGGGCGACCCCCTCGGGAATCGGGTGCGTGTTCTCGTTGACGTTCAGTGCCACCGGAACGTGCAATTGCGGCGCACCGTACGGTGTCAGGCCTTGCAGGTTGGCGCGGAGCGGAAGATCTTCGAGACTGGTCACACTCTCCATGCTACGACCTGTGCTCCTACCGTGCGCTTCGGCCCGGTGGTGCGGCCCGCTCGCCTCGCCCAAGTTGGCGCGCTAGGAGTTTGCGGGGATTTCCAGGCGCTGGCCGGGCTGCAGCGTTTCGACGGTCAGAGTGTTCAAGCGTTTAATGTCGGCGACAACATCGCGCGGGTCGGTGGACGGCGAGATCTCCTCGGCGAGGTCCCAGAGAGTCTGGCCTGGTTCGACCGTGATGAACTGAGCGGAACCGACGTCGGTGGGCGAGTAGGCCAACGTCGCGACAACGCCGGATTCGGTCGTGTACGACATGAGGTCGATGCCCGCGGCGGAATCCGACGCGCCGGCCGCACCCCCGTTGAGGGCAAAGGCGACGGAACCGATCACGAGCGGCACGGCCGCGAGGGTCGTGAGAACCACTCGACCGCGGCGGGTGAGGCGAAGACGGGTGACGGGGGCGAAAGGTACTGCGGGTGCACATGCTGTGGTCATGTCAAACCTCCAAGGTCGGCGGGCTGCAAGTCTCGTATTCGGCCCTCGGCCGGGAAGACCGAATACGAAACTATGTTCCGAATATAACTTCGAACAATCGAACATGCAAGCTTTTTCTGGTCTCGGCCCGGATTTCTGCGCAACACACTCGAATAAGTGTTTGTTTCAGGGCGGAGAACTGGATAAACTTTCGATAGGTCAATTGCTTGATTCACACTCAACCAGACACCACCGACATTCCCGTGAAACACAGTTTCAGGACACAAGAGACCGACTCCAGGAGGGCACATCGTGACACAGGACACCAGCGGTACCCGAGACAAGGGCGGCACTCGGCGCCGCAAGAGTTTGAGCCAACGCCAGCTCGCTATTCTCGACGTGATTCAACGTTCGGTGAGCTCGCGCGGCTACCCGCCGAGCATGCGAGAGATCGGTGACGCCGTCGGTCTCGCCTCGCTGTCGAGCGTGACCCACCAGCTCAACCAGCTTGAACTCAGCGGATATTTGCGCCGCGACCCGAATCGCCCCCGGGCGCTCGAAGTACTCATTGAGATTCAGCGTGCCCCCGAAGACGTCGGCACCGGCGACCAGGACAGCTTTCACCCGGGCGTGCAGGTCGGCGACGCCGCGATGGTTCCGCTCGTCGGTCGCATAGCCGCCGGCATCCCGATCACGGCCGACCAGCAGATCGACGAGATTTTCCCGCTCCCCCGGCAGCTCGTGGGCCAGGGCGAGCTGTTCATGCTCAAGGTCGTCGGTGAGTCGATGATCGATGCCGCGATCTGCGACGGCGACTGGGTCGTCGTTCGCCAGCAGAAGACCGCGGAGAACGGCGAGATCGTCGCGGCCATGCTCGACAACGAGGCCACCGTGAAGGTATTGCGCAAGCGCGACGGTCACACCTGGCTGCTGCCGCGCAACAGTAACTTCGAACCGATCGTCGGTGACTTTGCCGACATCCTCGGCAAGGTCGTCGCGGTGCTGCGCTCGGTCTAAACGCCCAAGCGGCACCGTGGGTCGAGGCGATACCCGTGGGTTGAGCCTGTCGAGACCATCACACGATGTGGTCTCGACAGGCTCGACCTCCGCTTAGGTGCGAACCGCTGCGCCGCGGCGTTCGCGCACCACCCGGGTCGCGGCGAGCATGTTGTGCAGAGACTGCACGGTCTCGTCGTAGCCGCGCGTCTTCAGCCCGCAGTCCGGGTTCACCCAGACCTGGCGTTCGGGAATCGATTTCAGGGCGGTTTCGAGCAGGGTGGTCAGCTCGTCAACGCTCGGTACTCGCGGCGAATGAATGTCATAGATGCCGGCTCCGATACCATGGTCGAACCCTCCGGCCTCGATCTCCTGCACCACCTCCATGCGCGACCGGGCCGCTTCAATGCTCGTCACGTCGGCGTCGAGGTTGCGGATGGCCTCGATAACGACGCCGAACTCCGAGTAACACAGGTGCGTATGAATCTGGGTTGCATCCGCCACCCCGGCCGTGGCCAGCCGAAAGGAGCCGACCGACCAGTCGAGGTAGTCGACGTGGTCCTTCGTCTTCAGCGGCAGCAATTCCCGCAGGGCCGGTTCGTCGACCTGAACGATCTTAATTCCCGCGGCCTCGAGGTCGCCGATTTCATCGCGCAGGGACAGGGCTACCTGGCGGGCGGTCTCGCCGAGCGGCTGGTCATCGCGCACGAACGACCAGGCCAGAATCGTCACCGGCCCCGTGAGCATGCCCTTGACCGGCTTTGCGGTGAGGCTCTGCGTGTACACCGACCAGTCCACCGTGATCGGTGCCGGGCGCGACACGTCGCCCCACAGAATAGACGGCCGGGTGCAGCGGCTGCCGTAGGACTGCACCCAGCCGTTCTCGGTCACGGCAAACCCGTCGAGGTTCTCAGCGAAGTATTGCACCATGTCGTTGCGTTCGGGTTCGCCGTGCACGAGCACGTCGAGTCCGATCTCTTCCTGCAGCGCGACGACCCGCCCAATCTCCTCGCGCATCAGGTCGCGGTAGTCATCCGCCGCAAGAGTTCCCTTGAGAAACTGGGCACGCGCCCGGCGAATATCGGCGGTCTGCGGGAACGATCCAATCGTGGTCGTCGGCAGCGGCGGCAGCTGCAGCGCCGCATCCTGGGCGCTCAGGCGTACGGCGTAGTCGCCACGGGTGAAGTCGGCGTCGGTCAGTGCGGCGACACGGGTGCGCACGGACCCGTCGCGCACGCCGGGAGCGCTCCGCCTTGCCACCAGTGCCTCAGCGGCTTCGGCGAGGGGCACCGCGATGGCGGCCCGTCCGGCGGTGAGGCCGAGCGCGAGGGTGGAGACCTGGCCGACTTTTTGGTCTGCGAAGGCCAGCCAGCTGGTCAGCGAGCCCGGCAACGACGCTTCATCCCGCACGTCATGCGGCACGTGCAACAGCGAGGTCGAGGTTGAGACAGAGACGGAGTCGGATAGCCCGCGCACGCTCTCTGCGGTTTCGAAGGCGCCGGCCAGGTCGCCGCGCCAGATGTTGTGCCCGTCGATCACCCCGGCAACGATGGTTTTTCCAGACAGCCCGGGCACCGCCTGCGGCAGGGTTCCCCGCACCAGGTCAACGCCGATCGCTTCAACGGCAGTGGCGGCGAGCACCGGCAGGGCGTCATCGAGGCTGCCGTAGGGTGCCGCGACGAACAGGGCGGGTCGCCCGGTCAGCCGGCCGAGCACCCCATAAACGGATGCGACGGCCGCCAGCGTCTTTGCCCGCGGCACGTCGATGGTTTCGCTGACCAGGCCCGGCTCGTCGAGCTGCACCCACTCGACGCCGGCATCCGCTAGCCGGCCCAGGAGCGCCGCGTAGACGGGAAGGAGATCGTCGAGGCGCGACAGCGGGGAGAAAGCGGCCGGGGCCTCGTCGCTGGCCTTACTGAGCAGGAGAAAGGTGACCGGTCCGACGAGCACTGGGCGGGTGAGAAACCCGGCCGCCTTGGCCTCGATAAATTCGCGCACGATGCGGTCGCTGGCCAGGGAGAAAACGGTCTCCGGGCCGATCTCGGGCACGAGGTAGTGGTAGTTGGAGTCGAACCACTTGGTCATTTCGAGCGGCAGGTTCTCGCCCTCGCCCCGAGCGAGGGTGAAGTACCCGGCCAGGTCGATTTTTCCGTCCGTGCCGACGAGGGAGGCGAACCGGGCGGGAATCGCGCCGACGGCAACGATGGTGTCAAGCACCTGGTCGTAGTACGAGAACGACTCGGGGATCGACGAGTCGGTACGGCCGAGTCCAAGATCAAGAAGCCGGTCGCGGGTGGTCTGGCGCAGCCCGGCGGCCACATTCTCGAGGGCGGTGGCGTCGATCGTTCCCGCCCAGAACGCTTCGACGGCTTTTTTCAGCTCCCGCCGTCGTCCGATGCGCGGGTAGCCGAGGACGGTGCCGGTGGGGAAGGCGGGAGATGCGGGAGATGCGGGAGATGCGGGCGAAATGGTCATGAGAATTCCTTCACTGGAGCATTGGTCGCTAAACGGTCAGAGGCAACGAACGTGATGGGTGGGCCTACGCGCAGGCCTAGGGCATAGCAGCGGGCACCGGTAGTGCCCCACACCCCTCAAGCACGTGTAGCACGGTGTCATGCTGGTTGAACGCGTAGAGGTGGAGTCCGGGGGCACCGCCCGCGAGAACGTCCTGGCCGAGGCGCACGGCGTAGTCGATGCCGATCTGGCGCTGACCTTGCTCGCTCGGTTCGATCTCAAGCTGGATGGATAGTTCGGCTGGCAGCTTTTCGCCGGAGAGCTGCAGGATGCGGCGCAACCGGTTCGGGCTGGTCACCGGCATGATGCCGGGAAGAATGGGAAAGAGCACCCCGGCGGAGCGAGCCCGTTGGATGAAGCTCAGGTAGACATCGGCGTGGAAAAACAGCTGGGTGATCGCGAGGTTCGCTCCGGCGGCCTGCTTGGCCAGCAGTGTGTCAATATCCTGGCTGACCGACCGGGAGTTGGGGTGTCCGTTCGGAAAGGCCGCGACTCCGATGCGCACCTTGCTACGTTCGGTCTTCACCCCGCGGGCGCCGGGCAGACCGGGAATCACGGTCTCGATGTACGGCACCCGTTCGGTCTGCACCCGGTGGATGAGCTGTACCAGCTCTCCCGCGCTGTGCAGGTCGCCGAGAAACGTGGTGTCCCCCTCGAGCGCGCCCCTCGGTGCGTCGCCGCGAATGGCCAGAAAGCTGCGAATGCCGGCGTCGAGAAATTCGCGAATGAGCCGGCTGGCCTCTGCGTGCGAGGAGTCGACGCAGGTGAGGTGGGCCATCGCATCCACTGCTGTGTGGTCCTTGATGTAGCGCAGAACGTCAAGGGAGGAGGTGCGCGAGGAGCCGTTGGCACCATAGGTGACCGAGATGAACTCGGGGCCAGCAGCGGCCAGATGATCGATGGTGCGCGTGAGAGCGGATGCTGCGGCCGCCGATTTCGGCGGGTACACCTCGAAGGAGAACGCCGGGCGGGCGTAACACGCGGAATTCCTGGTCTCGGTCATGGTTCCTCCTTCGGCAGAAGCGGCACAGCGTGTAGTGGCCGGGCGGCCGCGGACACGCCAAGACCGGCGGTTCTTCGCGGGCGGATGCCGGGCTCGGCTGTCGCTCCATGCCGGGGATTGAATTCCGTCGGCAACGATTGACTAGACACTAACAACACGGACGCCGACGTGGGCAAATATGACAGTTCGTGTCATCAGGCGGGTACTGTTGCGGCGCAGCGCTGCTGCGGCCAACACAAAACGGCCGCACGCCGCCGCGGTTCTTACGCCGACGACGGCGAAAAGCTAAGCAGAGAGCGAGGGAAGAATGACGAACGGGGCGAACTGCGGCTCGATCTCGGGGGTGACGAACGCCGTGACGTGGGTCCCGGTCTCCAGGTATTCGGTCGTCTCGATGCGACCCAGGTCGTGCAGAACTGCGATGAGGTCGCCGCGGTCGTAGGGAATGAGCAGGTCGAGTTCGATCTGCGGCGTCGGCAGCAGCAACGCCACCGCGGCGAGCACGGTGTCGATGCCCTCACCGGTGCGGGCCGATACGAACGTCGCCTTCGGTTCCAGGCCGCGCAGCACGAGCCGGTCATCGTCGGTGATCAGATCGCTCTTGTTGAAGACGACCAGTTCGGGAATGTCGCGGGCGCCGACCTCAGAAATGACGTCGCGCACGGTGGCGAGTTGGGCGACCGGGTCGGGGTGTGATCCGTCGACGACGTGCACGATCACGTCGGCGTCGGCGACCTCTTCCAGGGTGGAGCGGAAGGCTTCGACCAGTTGGTGCGGCAGGTTGCGAACGAAGCCGACCGTGTCGGTGAGGGTGTACAAGCGTCCGTCGGCGGTCGTCGACTTACGCACGGTCGCGTCGAGGGTCGCGAACAGGGAGTTCTCGACGAGCACGCCGGCCTTGGTGATGCGGTTGAGCAGGCTCGACTTACCGGCGTTGGTGTACCCGACGATGGCCACCGACGGAACGGCGTTGCGCTTGCGGTTAGCGCGTTTCGCCTCGCGGGCCGGTTTCATCTCGACCATCTGCTTGCGCAGCTTGGACATCCGGGTGTGAATACGGCGACGGTCGAGTTCAATCTTGGTTTCACCGGGGCCACGGGAGCCCATTCCGGCTCCGGTTCCACCGACCTGGCCACCGGCCTGACGGGACATCGAGTCGCCCCAGCCGCGCAGGCGGGGCAGCATGTAGGCCATTTGGGCGAGTTCGACCTGCGCCTTGCCCTCGCGGCTCTTGGCGTGCTGGCTGAAAATGTCGAGGATTACGGCCGTGCGGTCGATGACCTTGACCTTGACCACGTCTTCGAGGGCGCGCCGCTGGCTGGGCGCCAGTTCGGTATCGGCGATGACGGTGTCGGCGCCGAGCGCCTTGACGATGTCGGCGACTTCTTGGGCCTTGCCCTTGCCGAGGTACGTGCTCGGGTCGGGGGTCGCCCGACGCTGCAGCAGACCGTCGAGCACGGTCGCGCCGGCGGTTTCGGCCAGGGCCGCCAATTCGCGCATGGAGTTTTCGGCGTCGTCGACCGTGCCGTGGGTGTACACACCGACGAGAACGACGTTTTCGAGGCGCAGTTGGCGGTACTCCACCTCCGTGACGTCTTCGAGCTCGGTAGAGAGCCCATTAACCCGGCGCAGGGCGTTGCGGTCGGCTCGTTCGGACTGGTCACCGTCGTGGCCGCCGCCGTCATACTCGCCGGAGTCCTGATTCTGCAAGGCCTGGGCGACCCCACTGCGGAACAGGGAGTAGCCGGCAGCCTTGCTGTCGGCGCTAGCCAACACACGCGCGACGACATCGTCTGCGTCACGGGCCGGTTCTGCGGCCTCGTTTTCTTCTGCGTCGTTGCCGCGGGGCGCCGTTGGATCATTCATCCCGTTAACCTTAGTTCAACGAAGTTGAAAGGTTCCCTGCTATGTCGTCCGACCACTATTTTTCTCCGGCGCCCGGCACCGTGCTGAAAACCCGCCAGATCACGGTGCAGCTGCACGGGCAGGATCGTGAACTGACGACCGCCAACTCGGTGTTCAGTCCCGCGCACATTGACACCGGCACCGAGGTTCTGCTCAAGTACGCCCCCGAGCCGCCCCTCGAAGGCCATTTTCTTGATCTCGGCTGCGGTTGGGGTCCGATCGCGCTGCACCTCGCGCTGGCATCTCCGGACGCCACCGTCTGGGCCGTCGACGTCAACGAGCGGGCCCTCGACCTCGTGCGCACCAATGCCGCGTCCCTCGGCCTGACCAACATCAACGCGGTGCTCGCCACTGACGTGCCCGCCGATATCATCTTTCGCACCATCTGGTCGAACCCGCCCATTCGCGTCGGCAAAGACGAGCTCCACGGCCTTCTGCAGACCTGGCTGCCCCGCCTTGAATCAGAAGCGGATGCCTGGCTCGTCGTGCAACGCAACCTCGGCTCGGACTCGCTCCAGCGTTGGCTTGCCGCCGAACTCCCCGCCACCTTCGAGACCACGCGCGAAGCCATCAGCAAGGGCTTCCGAGTGCTTCAGGTGCACCGCGACTAGCCGAGGTTCAGAACCCCGTCAAAAACCAGCTCCGCCGGCCCGGACAGCGACACGTGTTCACCGTCCTCGGCCGGAAACATGCGCACGCCGAGCACTCCACCGGGCAGCTCGACCCGCCACTGGTGCGGCGCTGACTTTCCGGCCCAGTGCCGGGTGGCCAAGGCGGCGGCGGCCGGCCCGGGCCGGGCAGACAGCGTGTCGCAGCACCCGCTCGAGGTCAACCCCATCCCCGACCCTCCGCACCCCAGAGCGTCGAACCGCGGCGAGGGGGCGGCGATAAGCATG
>NZ_JAJAYI010000082.1 GCF_026786305.1 Cryobacterium sp. | reverse complement strand
CGTGAACCCCTCATCGGCGACGCCCTGGAGTGCGATCGGACGGATCACCTGATCGGCCCGCGGAATCCCGAGTCCGTCAAACAGGGCGTGCAGCTCGTCCAAGGCTGGGTCGTCGTGCGCCGAGATGGTCGCGGCGACCCGCACGGTGAAGCCCTCGTCGAGTGCCACCCGAATTCCGGCAAGTGCCCGATTCCAACTCCCGGCGCCGCGGTGCGAGTCGTGCACCTCAGCGGTCGGCGAGTCCACGCTGATCTGAAGAGCGAAGCCCGCGCGCGGCATGGCCTGCAACTTACGCAATCCCAGGCCACGGAACAGCATTCCATTGGTCAGCAGCGTTGTCGGCAGTTGCTCGACGCAGGCCCGCACGATCGCATCGATGTCCGGAAGGAGGAATGGTTCACCACCGGTGAGATACAGCTCGCGCACGCCCCACGCTGCCGCTTCGACGACCAGGGTCTGGATCGTCTCAATTCCGAGAAGGCGCGGATCGGTCTTTGGCGAGGACGCGACACAGCAGTAATCACAGGCCAGGTTGCAGTGAAAGTTGGTGTACAACCAGAGTCGTGCTCCGGGCATCCGGTCGGCGGGGATCATCGTCGCCGGGTTGCGCGGGCGTCCGCGGCCGACGGTTACGTGGCCGGTGTCTTTCTCGACCATCATTGTGCTCACGACCGTGTTGCCGGTCTTCGCACACCATCGACGCACGAGGTCAAGTTCGCTCGCCGAGGCCACCGGGAACTCAGCCGTGTCGCCCTCGGCCAGCTGTTCGACGGTGCGCATGAGCGCCATGACTACCATCGGGAATCGACGCCCTGTTCCTCGATCGCCTCGAACAGGCCGGCGTAGCCGTCAAGGTGCGGCTCAACCCACTTGGTAAGGCCCTCCAGTTCGAGGATGCGGCGGTGCGCGGGCACCTCCCAGTCCATCGCGAGCAGTTTCGCAACCCACGGAGCGCTCACCGACTCGGGGAGCGTGTCGAGAGCGGTGAACATGCAGTGCGAGTAGACGTCAGTTTGCCAGACCTCTTCCAGCATCCCGGGCATCAGATCCCCCCGGCCGATGTTCTCCCAGACCGTGATACCGATGGCGGCGACATCGGCGTCACCGGCCAAAACGGCGTCGATCGCGTCCAGCTCACTGCGACCCGTATCACCATGCTTGCCAATGTCACTATCGAAACGGATGACCTGCATGTGGTCGACATCCACGCCGGCTGCGCGCAGATAATGCAGGGGCAGGATCGCGGCGTGCGCTGAGTCCGCCGACCCGAGTGCCAGCCGTCGGGTCGCGATGTCGCCGGGGCCGGACCAGCCGCTTCCCGCCGCCGCCACGAACACCGTGGAAAATGCGGCGTCGGTGTCGCGCATCGCGAGCGCCCGCACGTGCCCATCGGTCTGCAGCACGGCGCGGACGTACGCAAGGTTGGTATTCCAAGCGATGTCGATCATTCCGGCCCGCAGAGCGTCAACCAGGCGACCGTAGTTGGAGAACAGCACGAAATCCATGGCCGTATCGGGCTCGTCAAAGTAGTCGCGGATACCCTCCCAGATAGGAACGACGTTCGGCGTGTAGGCGACCGCTCCGACGAGCAGAGGGGCTCCGATTAGCTGTGACATACGCCGCTCAGAACAGCGGAAGGCCGGTGAGAGCCTTACCGTAGAAGTCGTAGAGCACGTCGGCCGTCGGCGCCATGACCGACCCGGCGCGGGCATCCCGAAAGGCCCGCTCGATCGGAAGATGCTTTGAGAACGCCGCCCCACCGCACACCCGCATCGCCGATTCGGTAATGGTCAGCGCGGCATCGTTCGTGGAGGCTTTCACCCCGAGCACGAACAATCCGGTGTCCGCGGCGGGGCTCGCCACCCGAGCCGCGGCCTGCGCCAGGTACGCGCCCTGGGCGGCGAGCGCGATACTCATTTTTGCCACCTGAGCGCGGATGGTCGGCAGCGCCGACAGCGCCTGGTCCAGGTGCTCCAAGCGGGCACCGGTGACGTGGGTCGTCGCCGCATCGACCGCCGCCCGTGAGAGCCCGAGCGACACGGCCGAGTTGCCCAGGTTGAACCACGGCAACACAGTGGCCATCATCGTGCCGAACCCGCTGCCCGCCTCGCCGATGCGATAGCCGGACGGAATCGTCACCGCCACCGACATCGGGCTCGCCTCGTTGCCGCGCAGCCCCAGGGCGATCCAGGGGCCGGCGACCTCCAGACCGGGTGTGCCAGCGGGGATCGCGTACAGGTCGACGGTCTTGGGGTCGACCGCGCTCCGTGACGACATCACATAGACGTCCGCGTGCGCGGCCGAGGTCACCCAGCTCTTGTACGCGGTGAAGCGCAGGTCATCGCCGTCGGCGACCGATTCCGATACGGGAGCCCAGAAATGTGACCGCGACCCTTTTTCGCTGAAGGCGAGGGTGCCGAGCACCTCGCCCGACGCCATCCGCGACAGGAGGTCCGGCATCGCGACCGGAGGAGCGGATGCCACCGTCACCGCCGCGGCGACGTGCATCAGGTAGATCATCGCGGTCGATCCACAGGCCGCAGCGATGGAGCCGACCACCTCGATGAACTCAGCAGGACCGGCGCCCATGCCCCCCGAATCCTCGCTGATCACCAGCCCGAGCAGCCCACTCGTGCGCAGCGCCTCGACTGCATCCACCGGATAGGCGCCGTCAGTATCGACCTGGTCGGCGTGAGCGGCGGCCACTGCCGTCACCTCCGCGACGACATCGTCGAGCCTCGTTTGTGTGATGGTCATCCGGTCTCCTAGCATCGTCGCTGAAGTTTCTCGCCACCGCTGACGCAATGCCGACCCGGCAAGTATTGCCTATCGGGATGCCAAATCAAAGGGGACATTTTTCCCGGTTTCCCGGACCTTCATCCACGGGCCATTTCTTACCAAGCGCGCTGAAGAACTCAACGTTCGAATGCGGAATGACCGCCGAGAGCGTAAATGAGTTCAACTGTTTCTTCTCCCATGACCATTCCACCCGAACGAACGCTCCATTCGCCAATGAGCCATTCGCTGGCGAGGCTGCCCGTCTTGATCGTGTCTCGCTTCCGTGGTCGACAGCGACAGCGACAGCGACAGCGACAGCGACAGCGACAGCGACAGCGACAGCGACAGCGACAGCGACAGCGACAGCGGACTCCGGCCAGCGTCGATCAGGATGCTTCGGTAGGTTGAAGACCTGCCATTTCGGCTGCCCGGCAATTCACGAGGAGCTCCATGCCCATCACCGTCCAAGGCGCGATCGCCCGCTCGAAGGGGGCTCCCGTTGAGCTCACCGACATCGTCATACCCGACCCCGGTCCGGGCGAGGTCATCGTCGACATCGAGACCTGCGGCGTTTGCCACACCGACTTCCATTACAAGGAGGGCGGGATCAACGACGACTTCCCGTTTCTGCTCGGGCACGAAGCCGCCGGCCGGGTGAGCATCATCGGTGCGGGAGTCACGCACGTTTCCGTCGGTGATTTCGTCGTGCTCAACTGGCGGGCAGTCTGCGGCGATTGCCGAGCCTGCAAGCGAGCAGAGCCCTGGTATTGCTTCAACACCTTCAACGCCACCCAGAAGATGACCCTCACCGATGGCACCGAGCTCAGCCCGGCCCTCGGCATCGGCGCCTTCGCCGAGAAGACCCTCGTTCATGAGAAGCAGTGCACCAAGGTGCACCCGGACGCGGACCCCGCGGCGGTCGGACTCCTCGGCTGCGGCATCATGGCCGGCATCGGCGCGGCGATGAACACCGGTCACGTCTCCCCCGGCAACTCGGTGGCCGTGATCGGCTGCGGCGGCGTCGGAGACGCCGCAGTGGTTGGTGCAGCCCTCGCCGGAGCATCCACCATCATCGCGATCGACCGCGACGCGAAGAAGCTGCAGAAGGCCACCGGGTTCGGCGCCACGCACGTGATCGACTCCTCCGGGCTCGATGAGGCCGGCGTGGTCGCGGCCGTTCAGGCGCTCACCGATGGTTTCGGCGCCGACGTCGTCATCGACGCGGTCGGTCGCCCCGAAACGTGGCGGCAGGCGTTCTACGCCCGGGACCTGGCCGGCACCGTCGTTCTTGTCGGCGTGCCAACGCCAGACATGATGCTTGAGATACCGCTGCTCGACGTGTTCGGCCGCGGCGGATCGCTCAAATCATCTTGGTACGGTGACTGCTTACCGGAGCGCGACTTCCCGATGCTCACGGAGCTCTATCTGCAGGGCAGGCTGCCGCTGGCCGATTTTGTGAGCGAACGCATCGGCATCGCAGACATCGAGGCGGCCTTCGCCAAGATGGCCTCCGGCGACGTGCTCCGCTCCGTGGTGGTGCTGTAATGACCGCGCGCATCGACCACCTGGTCACCGAGGGTACCTTCAGCCTCGACGGCGGCACGTGGGCGCTGGAGAACAACGTGTGGATCGTCGGCGACGACACCGAGTGCCTCGTCATCGACGCCGCCCACAACGCGGATGCCATCCTCGCGACCGTCGGCGATCGCCGGCTGCTCGGCATCCTCAGCACCCACGGGCACAACGACCACATCGGTGCCGCGGGTGCGGTCGCCGCTGCGTCGGATGCGCCCATCTGGCTGCACCCCGATGACCGGATGCTCTGGGACGACGTCTACCCGGACACCGCCCCTGTTCGCGACCTCGCGGACGGACAGCGCATCGATGTGGCCGGCGTCGAACTGCAGGTCATCCACACCCCCGGTCACTCGCCGGGTTCGGTGTGCTTCTACGCTCCCACCTTCGGTACCCTGTTCAGCGGCGACACACTGTTCCACGGCGGACCGGGCGCTACCGGCCGGTCGTACAGTGACTTCCCCACGATCATCGAGTCGATCACCACCAGACTGCTCACCCTACCCGCCGAGACCATCATAAACACCGGCCACGGCGAGTCGACCACCATCGGCGCCGAGGCCTCTGATCTGGCGGACTGGATCGCCCGCGGGCACTAGCCGCGACGGGCGGTTCAGGGTTCAGAACAAGACGTCGGATCGAAACTCAACTGGTGAGTGAAACGACACATTGAAGCGGAACGCGTCGTTCGCAACAAACCGAGGGCCTGCGAAAAATAGCCCATTGACTGGAAGAAAAGTACGAAGTCCTCGACTCAGTAGACGTTGAAGCGGAACTCCACCACGTTTCGTCACCGATCAACGTCAGAGAATGACTTTGCTCTCGCCGTACAGTCCAATTGAAAGTGGGGCAGCAGCTACTGCCCTACTCCCGACCGTCCTCAAGCGGGATGAGCATGGTGCGGAACGGACCGGCAACGGCGTGGATGTCCCAGATGCGATCGGCGACACCGTCGATGCCGTTGGCAAGCTGAAGCTGGGGAATGCCACCGGGAATCACCAGTTGGTTGACACGGATGCCCTCACCCGCGAGGGCATCGTGGAGCATCTCGCCGTAGGCGCTCTCAGCCGGGAAGGCGACCGATGTGCCGGCGAAGTCAGCGCGGGCCTTCACTGAGGTTCCACCGTTGATCATGATGATGCTGCCGCTATTTGTCTGCCGCATCGCCGGGAGCACTGCACGCACCGCGTGGATGAGCCCGAGGGCCGAGAACTGCAGGGCCTCTAACGCCAGCTCGGGAGTCATCTCAAGCACCGGCTTCAGGTAGTCGCGCGACGGGAGCGGGCTATATTGCAGCGCGGTGATGGCCCCGAGCTCTGCCGCGGCACGCGTAAGGGCAGCTTCGAGCGACGCCGCTGTGCGGACATCAGCAGGGTAAGCACTCGCGGTGAAGCCAGCAGCAGTGAGCTCGGCTGCCATAGCGTCTAGTTTCGACTGGTTCCTGGCGATCAGGGCAATTGAGAAGCCTTCGCGCCCGAACCTTCGCGCAACTGCTGCGCCGAGTCCCGTTCCGGCTCCGATGATGGCGATGACAGGCACGATGATCTCCTTCGATTGATGCTGCTGTGATGACGAACGCGAGGAGCTAGAGCCTATACATTGAACCTAAACTCCACCACGTTCCGCATTCGAGCAACATCATGCTGATTGGTCTACCACCAGCAGTAACCTGCCACTGTTGCCGACTCAGTTGAGGTGTGACCTGCAAACGAGGCATCCCCGAGTATGGATATCTACTCGGCCTGCCAAGCCAGAGGCGTGCTGGTCGACAGCGTCTCACGCTCTCCCGTTTCCAGATTGACTGCGAAGCGGATTCGCTTCGACGGCGGCCCACCACGATCAGGATGGCTGATCAACGCCATATTTTGCGAAACGTCGATCTCGACACCCAAGTGAGAGATTCCTGCCGCGCGGAGCTCCTTTACGAGGGCGGGAGCATCCTTGCGAGGGAATTGCTTGTACTCGATATTCAGAGACTCGGGGAAGGAGCGGATAAGCATGGCTTCGGCGACCGTGACCAGCTTGGACTTCGCGACGAGCGGGTCATCCGGCGTGGCCAAGAACTGGCTGGCGAAAAGCCCGATCTCTTCGACGTTGTCAGCGCCGATGCTGAAGACCGCTTCCCTGCCCTGAATCTGCGCATCCATCACGATGACGGCAACGGCGGAGTTGGGGTGGAAGTCAGCCTGCTCGGCAAGCACCTGCTGGAGTTGCTTGTGCCCATCCCCACTGCGCTTAGCGGCAGTTCGCTCGCCATGCTTGCCGTAAGACTGACCCACATACTCGACCTGATATGTGACGGTCCCCGAAGCAGAACGGAGGGCCTCCGAGCACCTGTACATCTGACGGATCAAAATGTACGTTGGAAGCATGTCAATCGTCACCGTTACCGCCGCCCGGAGCAGTCTCCCCGAGATCATCGAGCGCGCCCGCGGGGAAGCCGTCTTCCTCGAGCGACGCGGGACGGTGGAAGCTGTCGTCGTCAGCCCGGCCCAGTACGAGCGCATGATGGATGCCCTGGAAGACGCTGCGGATGTAGCTGCGTTCGACGTCGCAATGGCTGAAGAGGGCGAGCACATTCCTTGGGCGCAGGTCAAAGCCGATCTCGGCTGGAGCTGAGTGAGCAAGTCCCGAATCGAGGTTCGGCCCGCTGTGCTCAAAGCTCTGCGCAGCATCCACCCCACAGATCAGGCTCGCATCCATGGGGCGATTGCCCTCCTCGGTGAGGATCCTCGCCCGCCTGGTGCAAGAGCTCTGCACGGTCGTTCCGGCCTTCGGGTTCGCGTCGGCAACTACCGCATCATCTACACCGTCGACGAGGGCGTGCTCCTGGTTGTAGTCGTAACGCTCGGTCATCGCAGCGACGTCTACGACGTTTAGCCGGCGGTGACGTTTAGCCGCCGGTGACGTTTAGCCGGCGGTGACGTTTAGCCAGCGATGACGTCTAGCCGGCGATGACGTCTCAGCCAGCGGGTCACAGAACTCCTCGGCAACCGATGACTGTTATCGAGCTACCGGTGCTCGGTCACCGGTCTGGCGTGGGACGCACTCTTCGACCCGTCAGAGAAGGTGCCGCTCAACTGGTGCCTGGTCGGCGGCCAGCAACTTCAGGCACGGGCGGTAACGAAGATTACCGGCTTCTGCCTGATAGAGTATTTACGTATTCGTAAAAAGAATGGGGCGTGAATCATGACTGCAACGATCCTCGCGCGGGCTGCAAGAGCGGCCAGCGGCCTCAGCCAGAGCAAGCTGGCGCTACTTTCCGGACTCGCCAGCTCATCCCTGTCCTTGATCGAACACGGCAAGCGTGAACCAACGGTCCAGACCCTGGAGACGCTCCTGCTCGCCACCCGCCATACAGTGGTAACGATCCCCACGGTGCGTAGCGATGCAGCGCGCATTGCAGCTGGCATCAGTGCTGACCTCGCTGCTGGCAGCACCGCCGGCAGCACCGTTCTTGGCCGTGTTGACAGGAACGGTGCCCACAAGAAAAGTGCTGACGGCCACACTGAGCAACACAGCGCCGCCGCGAACGAAGCGGGGGCATTCAGGCGCTGGCTCCAGCTCGCCGACAACCTCGCGGCCGAGCGCGGCGCTACCCGCGTCGGGCTCACCCTCACCGAGCCCGCCCCGACTGGCTCTGTCCAGTGGGACACCGCGATCGCTGCGCTCTGCGAGTACCGCCTCAACGCGGATGCTCTCCCCGTTCCTGAATGGGTAGGCGCTAGGTCGGGCAACCCCGGCGCCCCCTGGACGCCGCGGACCAGCGACTACGACATTCCCGTCGACATCTCGCAGGTCCCCGCTGAGTTCCTCCGCCGCGGCATCCTGGTCGAGGCTGCAACCTTGGAGAGCGTCTAATGCCCACAGACCAGCTCGACCGCGACGATCTCATCAAGGGCCTCGGTGCCGTGATCACAAAGCTCCGCGCGGCTGGCCAGCCTGCTGGGATCAGGATCATCGGCGGTGCAGCACTCGCGCTGCGCTATTTCGACCGGCGCACCACGGTGGACATCGACGCACGAATACAACCCGAGGAGCCGGTCCTCGAGGCGGCCGTCGAGGTGGCGAACGAGAACGGCTGGGCGCACGACTGGCTCAACAGCAAGGCCGCCGGCTTCATACCGTCCTACGGTGCGGACCCCGAATGGGAGGTTCTCTACAGCAGCGACAACATCACCGTCGAGGTCGCCTCGCCCCGCGCGCTGCTCGCGATGAAGCTCAACGCGTCCCGCCCCTCCCGGGACGTCCAGGACATCGCCTACCTTCTCGCCCTCTGCAACGTCGCCGACGTCGGCGCTGCGGAAGAGCTGCTTGATTCGTTCTTCCCGGGCGACGGGCTCCCGGACAAAGCCCTCCGGCTCCTGGGGCCCATCTTCGCCCGCGGGCTCCCCACCGTACCTGAGGCGCCGCCCGCACCCGTCTTCTGACGAACGCGTGTTCCGTGCATGAGAAGGCCCCGTGTCTCGAGATCCTTCTCGCGGCAATGGTCCAAGGACGTGTGAACGATCGCGCATGTCGCCGCCTCGGCGCCTGCGCTCGAGCGGGCTGCCAAATAGAGTGTCGTCCCGAGCACGACCCCGACCCCTTTTTCTGCGCAGCCTCATCTCACTTCAAGGGGGTGGTTTTTTACCCCCGATACTCGCACGTATCACGAGTATGTCCCTGGGAAGATGGGCTGCGATAAATCGGGATTGCGGGTCCACAGGAGGCTGCCGACTGCGTCCCGACCTCGACGTGATCGACCAAATCGGGGACGTCACCTGTCGATCCGCTGAGCTAGCAGCCCTACGGGTACGTGGCCGCCCACGACCGCCCGTCCACCTCAGCCCGCTGCCGCAGGTCGTCCCACAACGGCGGACCGGACGCGACAGTATCGAGGGCCTGGTCGATCGCCGAGAGAGCTGTCTGTACAAACTCGGACCTCAGGACGGGGCCGTCCTCGTTCGCATCCGCGTTCGGATTCGCCTGCCAGAAAGCGTAATCGGCCACCTCGTACACCTGCAGAGCCACCCAAACAGCGTGCTGCGGATCGTCCGTTCGCCATGTGCTGAGCGCGTAGGAGACGGCGGCCGCACCGTTCTGACCGTATGCCGACTCAAGGACCCACCCATCATCGTCTTCGTCAGGAACCATCGACGTCGCTTCGGCCTCCATCGCCTGCACTTCGCCTGCTGGTGCCGTATCCGCCAGAATCAGTGACACCTCCGGCTCGTGGCGGCGCGCAGCGACACTCAGCTGATGAGGAAGGTGCGTCCTGCCTGGAGACCTGCTAAATACTTCAGCCTAGGCAGAAGTCTCTGTACCTTCCGGCAGACCGAGGGCGCGAAGCGCAAGTCCGTCGAATCGCCGCAGCATCGACCATTCAAGCGTTGCGGTCTCCGTACGGACGATCATGATGATTGTTGGCTCACCGCCGAGGGATTCGCTCATGCGCGCCGGACGACGCGAACCCGCGACGGTGTCAGTGAGTTCAACGGTCAACTCCCCCATAACCATTCGACCCGATCGAACGCTCCACTCGCCAATGAGCCATTCGCTGGTGAGGCCAGCTTGGTGACCCGCCACAACGCGCAAGCCGCCAATGAACACACGGTGATTCGCGGCACGTGCTCGTCGGCCTCCGACGAACGAATCCCCGATCAAGCCTCCGATCAGGTCTCCGATGACCCACCCGATGAACTGCGCAATCATCCGAGTCCTCGCACCGATGGAACCGCAACATTCACCATGTCGCCAGCGCACGGCAGCGACGACTTATCAAACACAAGGTGCATTTGTCACGCACTCTTGAAACCTGAGCCCGAGAAAGTGCGGATTCGCCTGAAACTGGGGCACGCCTACACGTTAAAGCGGAACTCCACCACGTTTCGTCACTAAGCAACGTGACGACAGGAGTCGGTTCGCCAGCGCACAGTCACGACCTCTGCAGCACGGTATCCTTCAGCCACGGCCCGTGAAATTGCGTCGATTCATCGTGGGCCCCACAAGGAGGCCGAGCCAGAATGAGCGACATTACGCTAGCGCGCACTCTCGTTCCGGATCGATATGCCGGTCTTCCCATGCTGCGATTGTTCCTTCCGCTCATCGATACCAACGATCGGGCGCGCCGGTGGTCCTCGTATCTGGAGGACGGAATCGAGCTGGCCGGCTCCACGGAGTGGTTCGAACTGTGGAATCGGCATAGGGAGTCCCATGGGGCAGTCGAGCCCGCCCCTGTGCCCGCGCGCGGACGTCTCGACCCGCTGACCGCACGCGCCTTGAAGGACGCACTCATGCTCCGGGCCTCGCCCGACACGGTCCTGCACTGTTTGTGCTGGGAGGGATATGCCGCTGTCCCCGCTGACCCAGGCGGTCCGACTGTTCATCATTTTGGACATGACTTCGTCCGCTGTGACCTCACGATTCGGCAGATGCTCCATGAAGAGACAGCCGACCGAATCCCCGAGTTCGCCCACGACGACCTGGGGCACTTCGCCTGGGGCACCAACCTCTACCCCGACTCAGTGATTATCGCCGGTGCGGAGCCGATCTACCGTGCGCTCATCAATGACCCCCGGCTCGACACGGTGACGATCAGGAAAGAGTCGGACCTTCTGCCCGTGAGCTCCGGAGACTGAAGACCGCGCGCCTCCTCAGCTCAATCGGCCAGTCCGAGAAACACCATGATAAGGCGCTCCAGATCGACAAGCTGGGACGAGGACATCCTGCCGATCTTCTGCCCAAGGCTTGCTCGACGCACCGTGGTGATTTTGTCGACCATCACGAAGCTGGCTTCGTCGAGTCCGTTGAGCGTATCGGCGGGGATTGGCATCCGCAGAAGCGGAGCGGACACGCGGGTGGATGTCAACGGACACACAGTGACAGATTCTGTGCCGTCGAAGCGATCATCCTGCAGCACGACTGCCGGTCGCGGTTTTGACGCGTAAATGCCTCCTGCGACGGACCAAATCTCGCCTCTGATCATTCCTCCCACGGAGCCGAGACGGCTTCGACAAAGGACTGGTCATCGTTGGCGTGGTCGGCAAGAGCTACCGCGACAGACTCCCGATGCGCTTCTAGCGCGAAAGACTCAGAACGCACGTCGGGGACCCACACCTGAACCAGACGGAAGCCCTGCTCTCGCATCCGGTCCCGATGCGCACTGACTCTGTCCCGTACCGCCATGCAATAATGTTACATGTAACACTCGTGGCGCGCTAGAGGCGTGCACACGCAGAACTAGACATTGAATCTAAATTCCACCACGTCGCCGTCTTGCATGACGTATTCCTTGCCCTCGATACGAGCCTTACCCTTGGAACGTGCCTCGGCGATTGATCCGGCGGCCATGAGGTCTTCGAAGGAGAAGATCTCCGCCTTGATGAAGCCCTTTTGAAAGTCGGTGTGGATGACTCCGGCGGCCTGTGGTGCGGTCCAGCCCTTGTGGATGGTCCAGGCTCGGCATTCTTTTGGGCCGGCCGTGAGGTAGGTCTGCAGACCGAGGGTGTCGAAGCCGATGCGGGCGAGCTGGTCGAGTCCGCTCTCATCCTGGCCGGTCGAGGCGAGCATCTCGGCGGCATCCTCAGCGTCGAGTTCGCTGAGCTCAGACTCAAGTTTCGCGTCGAGGAACACGGCGTTGGCTGGCGCAACGAGGGCTGCCAGGGTCGCGAGCTTCTCGGCATCCTGCAGCACGGCCTCATCAACGTTGAAGACGTAGATGAACGGCTTCGCTGTGAGCAGACCAAGTTCGCTGATCGGTTCAATGTCGAGCGTCGACGACGACAGCGGCTGGCCGCCGTCGAGGATGGCCTGCGCCTTGAGCGCAGTCTCGAGAACGAGCGGCGCCATCTTGCGACCCTTGACCTCTTTCTCGAAGCGCAGCAAGGCCTTCTCGAGGGTCTGCAGGTCGGCCAGGATCAGCTCGGTGTTGATGGTTTCCATGTCGCCGGCTGGGTTGACCTTGCCGTCGACGTGCACGACGTCGGGGTCGGCGAAGCCGCGGATGACCTGTGCGATGGCATCCGCTTCGCGTATGTTGGCGAGGAACTTGTTACCGAGTCCCTCCCCCTCGCTCGCTCCACGCACGATGCCGGCGATGTCAACGAATGACACCGGTGCCGGCAGCAGGGTCTTGCTGCCGTAAATGGTCGCCAGATCGGCCAGGCGCGAATCGGGAAGGTTCACGATTCCAACGTTGGGCTCGATCGTCGCGAACGGGTAGTTCGCTGCGAGCACGTTGTTCCTGGTCAGCGCGTTGAACAGGGTGGACTTGCCCACATTGGGGAGTCCGACGATTGCAATTGTAAGAGCCACGAGAGATCATTCTACCGGCCGCGTCGGCGCGGGCTCTGTCGGTGGTCCGTGAGAGCATAAGGCGTGCTGAATTTCACCGCGATTGATTTCGAAACCGCCAACTCCTCCGGCGCCTCGGCGTGCTCGGTCGGGATGGTGAAAGTGCGTGACGGTATGGTCGTCGATTCGGCATACTGGCTCATTCAGCCGCCGCCCGGCCACGACGCGTTCTCCGAGTGGAACACCCGCATCCACGGCATTACCGCAGCGGATGTCGTGGGTGCAGCCACCTGGGCGGAGCAGCTCCCCCAGCTGGTCGCCTTCGTCGACGGCGACGACCTTGTCGCCCACAATGCCGGTTTCGACCTCGGCGTAATCAAGACGGCGTCACGCGTAACCGAGCAGCCGGTGCCTGATTTTCGCTATGTCTGCAGCTTGCAGGTTGCCCGTCGCACCTATCACCTCGAGTCGTATCGGCTGCCGGTCGCGGCCATGGCGGCCGGCTTTGAGGACTTCTCGCACCACAACGCGCTCGCCGACGCTGAGGCGTGCGCGGCCATCATGATTCACGCGGCCAAGCGCCACGAGGTCGATACGCTCGAGCAGCTTGCCCACGTGACCCGGGTCAAGGTCGGAGCGATTGGTCCGGTCGCTACCAGGGAGCACGCCTCAACACACGGGCCGATGGCGCTCAACTAGGCAGATTCATCACGTTGGCAACCCGCCTGATCCGAGTGTCATTTCGGCGATGTCGGTGGTCGCTGGCAGACTTAAAGCATGGATCCACTGCTGAGTTTGATTGTCGGTCTCGTCGTCGGTGCCGCGTTGGGCGCCCTGCTGACCATGGTTCTGCTGCAACGCCGCCGCGAGGGAGGCTCTGGGGTTGACGCCGGGGTTGACGATCCCGCCGTGCTCGAGGCTCGCCACCAGGTGGCCCTCGCCGAGGCACGAGCGAGCGAGGCGACGGTTCGCGCGGCTCTACAGAGTGAGCTGTCGGCCGCACTCGCCACCGTCGACGGCCTCACCGCGCAAAGTGATCATGACCGGGCCACGGCGCGTGAAGTCGTCGAACGGCAGCGTTCCGACCAGCAGCTGCAATCCGAGCGGGAGAAGCGCGAGCACCTCGTGCTGGAAGCCCTCAGCCCGGTGCGGGAGACCCTGCGAACCATGCAGGAGAAGGTCACCGATCTGGAAACCCAACGCAACGAACAGTACGGTTCGCTTTCGGAGCAGCTCAAGCAGGCGCAGATATCTGATCAACAGCTGCGGGTGACCACCGAATCGCTCGCGAGCGCACTGCGTTCCAACAGCACCCGCGGTGTCTGGGGTGAGACCCAGCTGCGGCGCGTGGTCGAAGCGGCCGGCCTTGCCCAGTATGTCGACTTCAACACGCAGACCAACATCACCACGGATGCCGGGCTCGGCCGACCTGACATGGTCGTGCGCCTGCCCGGCAATAAGTCGATCGCGATCGACGCCAAGGTTCCGCTCGAGCACTATATCGAGGCGAGCACCATTCCCTATACGGCCATAGGCGAGGAGGGCGCTCGTCGCACGGTGCTGATCGACAAGCACGTGAAGGCCGTGCGCGCCCACATCGACGCGCTCGCCAAGAAGACCTACTGGGAAGGCTTCGATGCCAGCCCCGAGTTCGTGATCGCGTTCATACCGAGCGAGTCCCTGCTGTCGGCGGCGCTCGAAGCCGACCCATCAATTCTCGACTACTCGTTCAGTAAGCGGGTGGCCCTGGCGTCGCCGGTAAACCTATGGGCGGTGCTCAAAACGGTCGCCTTCACCTGGCAGCAGCAGGCGGTCACGAACGAGGCCCAGAAACTCTTCGACCTTGGCAACGCCCTGTACCAGCGACTCGGTGCACTGTCCGGCCACGCCGAGTCGCTGCGCAAGGCACTGGAACGAACCGTGGACAGCTACAACAAGTTCGCCAACTCGCTCGAGTCCCGGGTGCTCGTGACCGCTCGGCAGTTTCCCGGAATAGACCAAACCAAGATCGGGCTGCTTGCCGAACCGGCCATCGTTCACGACTCACCCCGCAAACTAACCGCGCCCGAGCTGGAAGCGCCTTCATCCGCTCTGAACGCATCAACATCGCCTACATCAACATCGACTACATCAACATCGAACTCGGCCGAGCT
>NZ_JAJAYI010000081.1 GCF_026786305.1 Cryobacterium sp. | reverse complement strand
TGTCAACGAGCAGGGCGAGCACAATCTTGGCGAACAGATTGCTCTGCAGCGTCTCCGACGGTACGTCGGGGGTGAACATCCAACTCTGTAAGCGGATGCAGCCGGCTGGCGTTATTGCGTATTTCTTGCGGTCGGGCCCTCCGCCCGTTTCCTCACCGAGGGCAGTGATGAAGTCGTCGCGCATCATGCGGGCCAGGGTCGCATAGACCTGACCGAACGCGAGTGGCTTGCGGGAGCCGAAGAATTTATCGCAGCTGTGCTTGAGGTCGTAGCCGTAGCTCGGCTCGATGCTCAGTAGCCCCAGCAGTGTCAAAGAGTTGTCCACCCGCCCGACTAAGCACGCAATGTATAGTCAGTCAGGCTGCGGCATCCGCTTGGAGTCGGCGCACGACACAGAGCGGCGAGGAGGCTTTGGCTGGATAGCCGCTGCCGGCTCGCCGCCCTGTGGGACGGACGCTTGAATCTACGACTGCTGTGAGTTAGACACGCTCGAGGGCGTAGCCGTCTTCGCCGTGCACGCTCGTGTCGATTCCGGCCAGTTCGTCTTCGTTCTTGATGCGGAAGCCGATGGTCTTCTCAATAGCGAGGCCGAGTAGGTAGGCGACGACGAAGGAGTAAGCGAGAACCGAGAAGGCAGCGATGGCCTGCACGGTGAGCTGGCCGAGGCCGCCACCGGTGAACAACCCGGTGTCGATCGCGAAGAAGCCGAGGTACAGGGTACCGATGATGCCACCCACGAGGTGGATACCCACAACGTCGAGGGAGTCGTCGAAGCCGAGCTTGAACTTGAGTTCAACGGCGAGGGCGCAGACAGCACCGGCGACGGCACCGAGGAGGAGCGCCCAACCTGGCTCGAGGTTGGCACAGGACGGCGTGATCGCCACGAGACCTGCGACAGCACCGGATGCGGCACCCACAGAGGTAGCTTTGCCATCCTTGAACTTCTCGACGACCATCCAGCCGAGGATTGCTGCCGCGGTCGCGCCGAGGGTGTTGACGACGATGATGCCGACGTTGGCGAGGCCATTCAGCCACTCAGCGCCGGCGTTGAAGCCGAACCAGCCGAACCAGAGAATGGACGCGCCGATGAGCACGAGCGGCACGTTGTGCGGCTTGGTGATGCCCTTCTGAAATCCGACGCGCTTGCCGAGAACCAGGGCGAGGGCGAGGGCGGCGGCACCGGCGTTGATATGCACCGCGGTTCCACCGGCGTAGTCGATGACGCCGGGCAGGCCCAACGTTTCTCCGAGATTCATGATCCAGCCGCCACCCCACACCCATGCTGCGACGGGGAAGTAGACCAGGGTTGCCCAGATGCCCGCGAAGATCATCCACGAGCCGAACTTGGCCCGGTCGGCGACGGCGCCGCTGATGAGCGCGACGGTAATGATGGCGAAGGTTGCACCGTAGGTGGCACCAAGAAGATCGGTGCTGCCGGTCTCCCCCATCGCCATCGCACCCAGTCCGAAGTCAGAGAACGGATTGCCGGAGAAAGCCGTGACACTGCCGGCCACGCTCATGTTGTAGCCGTAGAGAATCCACAGGACGCTGATGAGGCCCAGTGCACCGAAGCTCATCATCATCATGCTGATGACGCTCTTGGCCTTGACCAGTCCTCCGTAGAAGAAGGCGACACCTGGCGTCATGAACAACACGAGTGCGGTGGCTGTCAGCCCCCATGCAATGCTTCCGGTATCCATAGATTGTCCTTACGCGTCTCGAATATGCTGAGTGTGCAAATGCTGGTGTGAGATAAGGAATACTGTGCGGAGCAAGGAGTAATTTCACAAACGGATCGTTCGCAGCTCCCTCCTCGGCTCGCATCAGTATTGCCGCTCGACGTTTCAACGAGCGCACCGGGGTGTTTCGCGCACGTTACATATCGAAAAGCCGGGTGCATCACAGCCTGATCACTCAGAAGGCATCGCGTACGTACTCGTCGGGTGCGGTTTGGACAGGCCCTTCCTGAACTCGACCCGGTTGCCCAGCATGAGCGCGAGTTCGAGTCCGGATGCTCCGGCTTTCATGCGTACGACCGTGCCGCTGGCGAAGTCGGGCACGGGTCGAACTCGGCCCGATCGGCAATCGCGCCCGATCTGCCCAGTTGCCTCCCGCCCGGTAAGTCAATTGGGCGAAAGCATTCCGGGAGTCGGTTTCAGACGCCGGCGGCGAATGCTTCCGGCAGGCAACAGCTCGGGACGGAATGTTAAATGCGTGTTTCCGTGCCCGAGTTCGGTGCGATCAGTCTGCGTGCGGCGGCAACTCTCCCGTGGTGAGGGCGACCATACGCGACTGGGACCGCTGGTACTTCTTTCGGTACCCGCCGGCCATCATCTCGTCGTCAAATACCTCGTTGAGTGGGCGACCGCTCGCAACGATCGGAATTTCGGCGTCGTAGACCCGGTCGATGAACGCCACGAGGCGCAGGGCGTCCGACTGATCGGTCAGCAGAAAGACACCGCGCAAAGCAATGACCTCAACATCGCGAATCACCTTGACGTATTTCGAGGGATGCACGGTGCCGAGGTGACGAATCAGGGCTCCAAAGTCATCTTCGGTGACCTTCGAACCACGTGTGAGCAACGTGTTGACCAGGTGCTCACGCGCGTCGGGCTCGACCGCGACCGCCTGACCGGTGACATTGCGGCGGCGGTAGTCGAGGCCGTCGATGCGGAGCGTCTCAAAGTTGGCGCTCATTGCCGAGATCTCGCGCAGAAAGTCCTGCGCGGCGAACCGGCCCTCGCCGAGAGAGTTGGGCGGGGTGTTCGACGTGGCGGCGACCCGCGTACCGGTTGCGACCAGTTCGCCGAGCAGCCGGGTCATCACCATGGTGTCGCCCGGATCGTCGAGCTCGAACTCGTCGATGCAGATGAGCTTCGCGCTGCGCAGCTCCTTGATGGTCTCCTGGTAGCCGAGCGCCCCCACGAGGGCGGTGTACTCGATAAAGGTACCGAAATACTTGGGGCCGGTTGCGGCATGCCACAGGGCCGCGAGCAGGTGCGTCTTGCCCACACCGAAACCCCCGTCGAGGTAGATGCCGGGCAGGTCGTCCTTGGCCTGGCGTCGACGGGAGAAGAATCCGGCAGGCCGGGGATTGACGAATTCCTGAAGCTTCTCCACGGCCGCGACCTGGGACGGGTAGTCATGATCGGGCCGGTAGTTCTCGAAGGAGGCGTGTTCAAACTGGGGAGGCGGCACCAGTTCGGCCACGATTTCACGACCCGTGATACTCGGGGTACGATCTGCCAGTTGCGGAACTGTGTGGTGTGCCTGCTGATGGGCCTCTGGTGCCATGCTGAAACGCCCGTTCTCGTTCTTCTTGCTGCGAATGCGCTGGGTGCCGGCACCGCGTAGATTTATGGGGTGGGCACAGACAAGCCTAATCCGCGGTCAACCCGAATCCGTATGCATCCGCTGCCCACCTGGAGGTAACATGACCGCCCCGTTCGACACGACCGAGAAGTTTGCCGCCTACGCTAACCCCTCCAAACTGGTTTCCACCGACTGGCTGGCCGAACACCGCACGGATGCGGGAGTGGTCGTGGTCGAATCCGACGAAGACGTCTTGCTCTACGAAGTGGGCCACATCAGGGGCTCGGTCAAAATCGACTGGCACACCGACCTCAACGACAAAATCAACCGCGACTACATCGAGGGCGCCGCCTTCGCCGCGCTCATGAGCAGTAAGGGCATCGCCCGCGAGAGTACCGTCGTCATCTACGGCGACAAGAGCAACTGGTGGGCCGCATACGCCCTCTGGGTTTTCACCCTGTTCGGCCACGATGATGTTCGACTGCTCGACGGAGGCCGCACGAAGTGGCTCGCCGAGGGGCGCGACATGACAACGGATGCCTCCCCCGTGACACCCACGGATTACCCGGTGATCGAGCGTACTGATGCCCCGATTCGTGCTTTCAAAGCGGACGTTCTCGGGCATTTCGGCAACCCGCTCATCGACGTGCGCTCCGACGAGGAATACAGCGGCGCTCGCACGACGATGCCCGCCTACCCCGAGGAGGGCGCCCTCCGTGGCGGCCACATTCCAACGGCCGCGTCGGTGCCGTGGGCCCGCGCAGCGGCCACAGACTCCACCTTTAGGACGCGCGCTGAACTCGACGGCATCTACCGCGGCGAGGCGGGTTTGGCCGATGGCGATGACGTGATCGCGTATTGCCGCATCGGTGAGCGGTCGAGCCACACCTGGTTCGTGCTGACCCACCTGCTCGGCTTCGAGCATGTGCGCAACTACGACGGATCCTGGACTGAGTGGGGCAACGCCGTCGCGGTGCCGATCGTCGTCGGCACCGCACCCGGCGTCGCACCGGCGCCGCGTCGATGATCGCACTGCCTGCCCAACTGGCGGAGATCCAAGAGGACTTTCTCGCTCTCGAGCAGAAAGACCGCCTGCTCTTGCTGCTCGAGTTCGCCAACGATCTGCCTGAACTTCCGCAGGAATTTCAGGATCACCCCGATCTGCTCGAGCGCGTCGTCGAATGCCAGTCGCCCGTCTTCATCTTCGTTGACCTGGATGTCGGCGGCGCGTTCCATCTGCACGCGACGGCACCGCGCGAGTCGCCGACCACCCGCGGGTTTGCGTCTATCCTCGCCCAAGGTCTCGACGGCCTGAGCGCGGATCAGGTTTTGGCGGTTCCGGATGACTATCCGCAGTCGATCGGCCTGAGCGAGGCAGTGTCACCGCTGCGCCTGCGCGGCATGAGCGCCATGCTCGGCCGGGCCAAACGTCAGCTTCGGGAGCGCCTCGCCTGATGAGCGTTGGGCTAGCCGAGCCAGCCAGGCAGCGATTTCCGCGTTCCACCGGGTGGGGTCGTAGTTCCACAGTTTGGTGTGCCGCGCCTGCGTGAAAGCGACGAAGGTCACGATGTCGGGCCGCCGGTCGGCGAGCTTGCGCGACCCGGTGGCCGGTACGAAACCGTCATCATCGCTGTGCAGGAGCAGAATCGGCCGCTGGAGTTCGCGGGCGCGGGCGACGAAGTCCAGCCGACCGAAATTGATCGGGTGGGCCTGCCCGGTGAAGCGTGCGCCCCACCGAGACGCCATCAGTACCAGGGCGCCGCGTGCGATCGTCCGGGGAAGTCTGCGATCGATCGCTTGGGCGGCGACCACGTCGGCCCAGTCGATCACGGGAGATTCCAGTACGACACCCACGATCAGCCCGTGGTGTGCGCTTCGCGTCAGCGCTTGCAACACCACGGCACCGCCCATTGACCAGCCCATCAGCACGATGCTCGTGGCCCCGTGGTCGACGGCGTACTCAATCGCGGCCTCCACGTCGGGCCACTCCGTGTCTCCGAGACCGTACCGGCCGTCCGCACTGGCCGGCGCGTCTCCATCGTTTCGATACGAGATGAGCAACGACGTGTAGTCGGCCGCACGAAACACCGACACCGCCCGCAACGCCTCCTCCCGGCGTACGCCCCGGCCGTGCACCTGAATGACCCACTGGCCTGCGGCTACCGAGGTGCCCGCGGATGCTGCACTGCAGACTGGCGCTGCAGCATCCGCTGGAAAGAGCCAGGCCGGCGCCGCCCCGACGGGGGTGCAAATACTGACCTCGGTCCACTCCAGACCAAGATCGTCGGGGCTCGTGTAGAGCCAGCCGCTGAACCTGCCCCGGCGGGCGGCTTGGAGGTCGCCGTAGTCGATGCTGAGGATGCGCCGAGTGACGGTGGTCGCCGTGCGCGTCGTGATCTCACCGACCCGCGCATGGCCGGTGCCGGCGCTGAAAAAGAAGCTGTAGTCGCCCGGCAGTACTGAATCGCGGTGGCGTTGCAGGGTGACCGTACGGCGCGTTAGGTCAACCGCGACGACGCGGGTATCGTCGTCGCGCGTTGCCACTGGTGTGACGATAGTTTTGGCCATGACCGCCGCGAGCACACCGGCCGCACCGACGAGTGCCACAGCCCAGCCGGCTGCGACGATGCCGGTGACGCCCAGGATTGACGCCGGAATCGAGTTCCGAGAGGAGCACTGACGAGCGGCTTGACGCCTGCTTGGGGGCTGTGGGTCGTGCACGTGTACCTCCGACTGGTCGGCGTGCCTCACGGACAACACCCAGAAAAAACTCTAGTCTGCAGACGTGCCGGAAACACATCAATCGCTCCCCGCGGAGTTTGCCGCGGCATTGACCGCGATTCGTCGCGCCACGAGCCGGGCCGAATTAGTCGTCACCGAGATCACGGCGCCGGCCCAGCTCGCCCCGTATTCAATCGCCCTGGCGGCCAATATCAGACCAACACGGCACGGAAGCGACTCCGAGCTGGGCACCGGTCGGTTCATTCTGCTCTACGACCCGGACGAGCCCGAAGGCTGGAACGGAGCCTTTCGCGTGGTCTGTTTCGCGCAGGCTCCGCTCGAGGTCGAGATCGGGCTCGACCCTTTTCTGGCCGAGGTCACCTGGGCGTGGCTCGTTGATGCTCTGGACTCCCGCAAAGCGAAGTACATTGCGGCCTCCGGAACGGCGACTAAAATAATCTCGTCAGGCTTTGGCGAACTCGCCAAACAGGGAGATGGCGCGCAGATTGAGCTGCGTGCGTCGTGGACACCCCTGGATCACAATCTCACCGCCCACGTCGAGGGGTGGGGCGAGCTGCTCTGCATGCTTGCCGGACTCCCTCCCGCTGGGGAAGGAGTCAGCATGTTGTCAGCACGCCGAGCAGCCCGTGGCTGAATCGCCATCCAATCAGAGCGTCGTTGCGTCGCCCGTCGTGCAGCATCGGGTCATTGATACCCGCGAGGCCTATGTCGCCGCGACAGCCGCCCTGGCCGCCGGCAACGGGCCTGTCGGGGTTGACGCGGAGCGGGCATCGGGTTTCACCTACTCGCAACGCGCCTATCTGATTCAGATTTATCGTCGCGGCGCCGGAACGTTTCTGTTCGACCCGCCGCCGATCGGCGACTTCAGAGAGCTGAACGATGCCCTCGCCGACGTGGAATGGATTCTGCACGCCGCCAGCCAGGACCTCGCCTGCCTTCGGGAGGTCGGGCTCGACCCGGCACGCATCTTCGACACGGAGTTGGCCGCCCGGCTGCTGGGCATTCCGCGGGTTGGCCTCGGCACCGTGGTGGAAGGCCTGCTCGGTATCCACCTCGCGAAGGAGCACTCCGCAGCGAACTGGTCCACCCGGCCACTGCCCGAATCCTGGTTGGTCTACGCCGCCCTCGACGTCGAGCTGCTGCCCGACCTGCGTGACCGCATGGTCGACCTGCTCGTGGAATCCGGCAAGACCGATATTGCCGACCAGGAATTCGCTGCGACCCTCGCCAAGGAAGCCAAAGCGGCCCGCGTCGACCCGTGGCGGCGGCTGTCGGGCATCCACTCGCTGAGCGGCCAACGTAATCTGGCCGTCGCCCGCGAATTGTGGTTGGCTCGCGACGATTTCGCCCGTGAGGTCGATGTGTCCCCCGGACGGCTCGTTCCCGACGCCTCACTGCTCGCCGCCGCCCGCGTTCTTCCCGCGACCCGCCAGGCCCTCTCCGACCTGCGTGAGTTCAACGGACGGGCGAGCCGCAACGAACTCGACCGCTGGTGGGCCGCCATTCAGCGCGGTCGAGCGACCGCCGACCTGCCCGCGCTCAAGGCGAGCAATGACACCCTGCCGCCGCCCCGGGCTTGGGCCGACCGCAATCCGGAAGCCGACGTTCGTTACAAGGCGGCACGGGCGGCGCTCCAAACCGTCACGGACGAACGGGAGATTCCGCTCGAGAATCTGCTGACTCCGGACTACCTGCGTCGGGTGGCCTGGTCACCGCCAGAGCCGGCGGATGCGGCATCCGTGGGGGAAGCCCTGGCCGATTTAGGGGCGCGACGCTGGCAAATTGATGTGACCGCACAATTAATAGCGGATGCTTTTGTAGAAGTTCCACAAACCGCTGACCCGGTGTCTGATCTGGAGTCGTAGAAACCGGCAAACGATTCGGGGGGCTTTTTGCGCCACCCTAGGATCGGATCAGACCTAACAGACCGATTCTGGTCTGAGTGAATCACCTACGGGAGGCATTGTGGCCGAGAGAGCAGAAGTCGTTTTTGTGGACGGAGTTCGAACCCCGTTCGGACGCGCCGGCGAAAAGGGCATGTACTGGAACACCCGAGCCGATGACCTCGTGGTCAAGGCGATTATCGGGCTGATGGAACGCAACGCGGGGGTGCCGCCGGAACGTATCGACGACGTCGCGATCGCGGCCACGACCCAGACTGGCGACCAGGGTTTGACCCTGGGGCGCACGGCCGCCCTGCTGGCGGGTCTGCCGAAATCGGTTCCCGGTTTCGCGATTGACCGAATGTGCGCCGGGGCCATGACGGCGGTCACCTCAATGGGGTCATCGATCGGTTTCGGTGCCTACGACCTTGCCATCGCCGGCGGCGTTGAGCACATGGGCCGCCACCCGATGGGCTTCGGGGCCGACCCGAACCCGCGGTTCCTCTCCGAGCGGCTGGTCAGCGAAGACGCCCTCAACATGGGCGCGACCGCCGAACGCATTCACGATCGGTTCCCGTCGTACACCAAGGAACGCTCCGACCGGTTCGCCCTGCGCAGCCAGCAGAAGGTGGCCGCGGCATATGACGCCGGAAATATTCAGCCCGACTTGATTTCAGTTGCCACGCGCAGCGAATCCGGCTGGGGCCTCGCGACCCGCGACGAAGCACCCCGCCCCGAGACCACAATGGAGGGGCTGAGCACCCTGCGCACCCCGTTCCGCTCGCACGGCCGCGTCACGGCCGGCAACGCTTCCGGCCTCAACGACGGCGCCTCCGCCTGCCTGCTTGCCAGCGGCGCCACGGCCAAGGAACTCGGCCTCGGCGTGAAAATGATCATGACGAGCTTTGCTTTCGCCGGAGTGGAGCCGGAGGTCATGGGCCTTGGCCCGGTGCCCTCCACCGAGAAGGCGTTGCGCAAGGCGGGCCTGTCCATCACCGACATCGGCCTGTTCGAGCTCAACGAAGCATTCGCCGTGCAGGTCATCTCCTTTCTCGACCACTTCGGTATCGATGACGACGACCCCCGCGTGAACGAATACGGTGGAGCGATCGCGGTGGGGCATCCGCTCGCCTCGTCGGGCGTGCGCCTGATGAACCAGCTCGCCCACCAGTTCGAGTCGCACCCCGAGGTGCGCTACGGCCTCACCGCCATGTGTATCGGCCTCGGCCAGGGCGGCACGGTGATTTGGGAAAACCCGCACTTCAACAAGAAGGCAGCCAAGCGATGAGCACCACCGACTACAACTCCCTCGATTTCAGTTCCCTCGTTGCGATCTCCGGCGATGAGATCGTTACACACTCCTTCGTGCGCGACGTGCCGCTGAGTGCTGGCCGCACCCTGGCCCTGGTCACCCTCGACAACGGGCGGGACCACACCCGGCCGAATACGCTCGGCCCGGTCACCCTGCTCGAGTTCGCCGCTACCATGGAAAAGCTGACCACTCGGGCCGGGCGCGGCGAGATCCACGGTGTCGCCGTCACCGGCAAGCCGTTCATTCTGGCTGCCGGGGCCGATCTCAGCAAGGTCGCCGAGATCCCCTCGCTGGAAGCGGGAAAACTGCTCAGCCAGCTCGGCCACCACGCACTCGGCAAGCTCGACACGCTCGGCGTGCCGTCGTTCGTATTCATCAACGGGCTCGCGCTCGGTGGCGGGCTCGAAATCGGCTTGAACGCCGGGTACCGCACGGTCGACGCGGCCGTGCCCGCGATCGCGCTGCCCGAAGTCTTTCTCGGCCTGATTCCCGGCTGGGGCGGCTCGTACCTGCTGCCCAACCTGATCGGCATCGAAAACGCCCTCAAGGTCATCATCGAGAACCCGCTCAAGAACAACCGCACCCTCACCGGAGCGGATGCTCTTGAGCTCGGAATCGCCGATGTCATGTTCGACTCGGCGCGTTTCCTCGAAGACTCCATCGCATGGGCGGACGGTGTGATCGCCGGCAGCACGAAGGTATCCCGCCCGAACGCGCCCGGCAAGATCGAGCGTCTCGTCAAGTGGGATGTCGCCGTCGGCATCGCGCGCAAGATGCTGGTCAACCGCATCGGCGAGGTTGCGACGTCGCCGTACGTCGCACTCGACCTGCTGCAGGCAGCCAAGAGCGGCAGTCGTGCCGAAGGCTTCCAGCGTGAGGACGATGCCCTGGCCGGCCTCATCGCCGGCGACCAGTTGCAGGCCAGCATCTACGCCTTCAACCTCGTGCAGAAACGAGCCAAGCGGCCCGCGGGTGCGCCCGACAAGAAGCTGGCCCGCCCGATCACCAAGGTCGGTGTGATCGGCGCCGGCCTCATGGCCAGCCAGTTCGCACTCCTGTTCGTGCGTCGACTGCGGGTGCCGGTCGTCATCACCGACCTTGACCAGGCCCGCGTCGACAAGGGGGTGGCGTACATCCACGACGAGATCGCCGCCCTGCAGACCAAGAATCGCATCTCCCCCGACGAAGCCAACCGGCTGCGCGCGCTCGTCACCGGCACGACAGACAGGTCGTTGTTCTCCGACGCCGACTGGGTGATCGAGGCCGTCTTCGAGGAAATCGGCGTGAAGCAGTCCGTGTTCGCCGAAATCGAAAAGTTCATTTCCCCCGAGACCATCTTGGCCACGAACACCTCGTCGCTCTCGGTTGAGGAGATCGGGTCGAAGCTGGCCCACCCGGAACGCCTGCTCGGGTTCCACTTCTTCAACCCGGTCGCGGTCATGCCGCTCATCGAGGTGGTCAACACACCGCAGACCGACGAGATCACACTCGCCACGGCCATGGTCATTGCCGGCAAGCTGCGCAAGAACGCGGTGATCACCCGAGACACACCCGGCTTCGTAGTCAACCGGGTGCTTGCCAAACTGCTTGGCGAAGCGATGCACGCCGTCGATACCGGAACTCCGTTCGAGATCGTGGAAGCCGCTGTGGCGCCGTTCGGGTTGCCAATGACCCCGTTCGAGCTACTCGAGCTCGTCGGACTCACCGTGGGCGCTCACGTGCTCGACACACACCACGCGGCGTTCCCCGACCGATTCTTTGAGAGCGACAACCTGCACAAGCTCGCTGAGCACGGCAAGATTCTCGAACGCGACGCCAAGGGCCGCCGCACCGGCTTCGACAGGGGCGCGCTCAAGATCGTCGCCGGTGGTACCACGCCGATGACGGCGGAGCAGATTCTGCAGCGGGTCGAAGATGGCCTGGTCGACGAGATCAAGCGGATGCTCGATGACGACGTCGTGCACGCGGCCGAGGACATCGACCTCTGCATGATTCTCGGCGCCGGCTGGCCGTTCCAGATGGGCGGGATCACCCCGTACCTCGACCGGGTCGGCGCAAGCGAGCGGGTGTTCGGCGACACGTTCCACACGCCACCGATCCGCGGCATCGGCGTACAGCTGCCGGCGGTCACGCGCAGCTAGCACCCACCGGGCCGGTCTCCCCGCCCGGCCCACCTTATGAAAGCGGGCCCATGATCTATCATGGGCCCGCTTTCCGGGCCCGGGAGGCGGGTTAGTCGCGGCGGCTTACCCGGATAGCACCGGTGTCGGTGTGGTTGGAGGGCAGCGGCCGGGCGTTCGGAATCTTGCTGCCGAGCACCATGGCGACCACGTCGCGGGCTATCGCCTGCGGGGTCAGTCCGACCCGCTCAAGAATCTGGGCGCGGGTGCCGTGGCCGAGGAACTGGTCGGGCAGGCCGAGTTCGGTCACTGCCGTATCGACGCCGGCTTCGCGCAGGTCTTGGCGGATGCGGGTGCCGATTCCACCCACCCGGATACCGTCCTCGATCGTGACGACGATGCGGTGCGCGGCCGCGAGGGCGACGATGCTGCGCGGGACCGGTACGACCCAGCGCGGGTCGACGACCGTCGCCCCGATGCCCTGCGCCGCCAGCCGGTCGGCCACGTCAAGGCCCATCGCCGCCATTGGGCCGACGGTGACGATGAGTACGTCTTGCTGAGTCGCTTCCTGAAGAACGTCGACGCCGTCCTCGAGGCGACGAATGGCCTCGAACTCGAGCCCGACGCTGCCCTTGGGGAAGCGCAGCACGGTTGGCCCGTCGTCAGTGACGACGGCCTCGGCCAGTTCTTCGCGCAGGCGCACGGAGTCGCGCGGCGCGGCCAGACGAATGTTGGGCACGACCTGCAAAATGGCGAGGTCCCACATGCCGTGGTGGCTGGGGCCGTCAGGTCCGGTGACCCCGGCGCGGTCCAGCACGAAGGTGACGCCGGCCCGGTGCAGGGCGACGTCCATAAGCACCTGGTCGAAGGCCCGGTTGATGAACGTCGCATAGAGCGCGACGACGGGGTGCAGACCGCCGAAGGCGAGGCCGGCCGCGCTGGTCACCGCGTGCTGTTCTGCGATTCCCACGTCGTGCACGCGGGAGGGGAAACGTTCGGCCATCTTGTGCAGCCCGGTCGGGCGGAGCATGGCAGCGGTGATGGCCACGATGCGCTCATTCTCGATCGCCAGCCGCAACAGTTCGTCGGCAAAGACCGAGGTCCAGGATGCCGCGCCCGGCTCCTCGACGGATTCGCCGGTTTCCGGGTCGATCTGTCCGACCGCGTGGAACTGGTCGGCGACGTCTTGCACGGCGGGGTCGTAACCCTTGCCCTTTTGGGTGATGGCATGCACGATGACCGGCGCGCCGTAGCCCTTGGCCTGGGAGAGGGCCTCTTCCATCGCGTGCACGTCGTGCCCGTCGATGGGGCCGATGTATTTGATGTCGAGGTTGGAGTACAGGGCCTCATTGTTGGTGACCCGGGCGAGGAAGCCGTGCATGCCACCACGCACACCACGCCAGACGGCCCGACCGGGCGCACCGAGGCGATCGAAAACGTCCTTGCTCGTGAGGTAGGCATCCCGGTAGCTGGCCCGGGTACGGATGGTATTGAGAAAGCGCGCCATGCCGCCGATGGTCGGCGCATAGGACCGACCGTTGTCGTTGACCACGATGATGAGCTTGCGCGTATTGTCATCGCTGATGTTGTTGAGCGCTTCCCAGGTCATTCCGCCGGTGAGTGCTCCGTCGCCGACGACGGCGACAACGTGCCGGTCGTTCTGGCCCGTCATCTCGTAGGCTCGCGAGATGCCATCGGCCCACGACAGTGAGCTGGAGGCGTGCGAACTCTCGACGATGTCGTGCTCGGACTCGGAGCGCTGTGGGTAGCCGGCGAGCCCGTCGAACTGTCGGAGCTTGCTGAAATCCTGGCGTCCGGTCAGCAGCTTGTGCACGTAGGACTGGTGGCCGGTGTCGAAGACGATCGCGTCGGTCGGAGAGTGAAAGACCCGGTGGATGGCAATGGTCAGTTCGACGACGCCGAGGTTCGGCCCGAGGTGCCCACCGGTCTTGGAAACCTCCCGCACGAGAAAGGAACGGATCTCGGCGGCCAGCTGGGGCAGCTGTTCTTTCGAGAGACCATCGAGGTCCCGGGGACCGTGAATCGTCTCTAGAAGGATCATCCGTCACACCTTTCACGTAGCTGTTCATCAAGACTGTTCCGCAAGCACACCGGCGCGTAGTCCCGAATGAATCGAGTCTACGCGCCGGTGTCGTACTGGTGGAGCGAGGCGCTGGCTCAGACGAGCGAGCGCAGCACGTATTGCAGGATACCGCCGTTGCGGTAATACTCGGCTTCGCCCGGGGTGTCGATGCGCACGATGGCGTCGAACTCGACCGGTGCCTTGCCGGCGGCCGAGAATTCACTCGGGGCGCAGGTGACGTGCACGGACTTCGGGGTCTTGCCGTTGTTCAGCTCGGTGATGCCGGAGATCGAGACGATCTCCGTGCCATCGAGACCGAGCGAGTCGGCGCTCTGGCCCACCGGGAACTGCAGGGGCACAACTCCCATGCCGATGAGGTTCGAGCGGTGGATGCGTTCGAAGCTCTCCACGATGACGGCCTTGATGCCGAGCAGGCTCGTACCCTTGGCTGCCCAGTCACGGCTGGAACCCGAACCGTACTCCTTGCCACCGAAGATGACGAGGGGGGTTCCGGCGGCCTGGTAGTTCTGGCTGGCATCGTAGATGTCGGCCTTTGGCCCTCCGGCGACGCTGAAGTCGCGGGTGAAACCACCCTCGACATTGTCGAGGAGCTGGTTGCGCAGGCGGATGTTCGCGAACGTTCCGCGAATCATGACCTCGTGGTTGCCCCGACGCGAGCCGTAGGAGTTGTAGTCGCCACGTTCAATGCCGTGCTCCGCCAGGTACCGGCCGGCGGGGCCGTCGGCCTTGATCGAACCGGCGGGGCTGATGTGGTCGGTGGTGACGGAGTCGCCGAGCTTGGCGAGAACGCGAGCACCAGAGATATCAACGACCGGGCTGGTTTCCAGGCTCATGCCGTCGAAGTACGGCGGCTTCCGCACGTAAGTTGACTCGGCGTCCCAGGCGAATGTGTCGCCCACGGGCGTCTCGAGCGACTGCCAGCGCTCATCACCCTCGAAGACGCCGGCGTACTGCGTCTCGAACATGTTCGAGTCGATGGACTCGTCGATGGTCTTCTGCACCTCGTCGGCGTCGGGCCAGATGTCCTTCAGGAACACGTCGTTGCCACCGGTGTCCTTGCCGAGAGAGTCGGTGTCGAAGTCAAAGTTCATCGTACCGGCGAGGGCGTAGGCGATGACGAGCGGCGGGCTCGCGAGGTAGTTCATCTTCACGTCGGGGTTGATGCGTCCCTCGAAGTTGCGGTTACCGGAGAGCACGGCGGTGACGGCGAGGTCGTTCTCCTGCACGGCGGCGGAGATTTCGTCTTCGAGCGGGCCCGAGTTGCCGATGCAGGTGGTACAGCCGTAGCCGACGAGGTAGAAGCCGAGGTCTTCGAGGTAGCCGTTCAGGCCGGCCTTCGCGTAGTACTCGGTGACGACCTTGGAGCCCGGTGCGAGCGTGGTCTTGACCCACGGCTTGCTCTTGAGTCCCTTGAGGCTCGCGTTGCGGGCCAACAGGCCGGCCGCGAGCATTACGCTCGGGTTCGACGTGTTGGTGCAGGAGGTGATCGCGGCGATCGCAACGGAACCGTTGTCGATCGTGAACTCACGGCCGTCGGCGAGCATGACGTCGGTCGGTTGCGGGTGCGATTTGGTGGGGTGGCTGGTGTGACGGGCCAGGCCGCTTTCGAACGCGTGGTTGTGCGCGGTCTCTTCGTCCTGTGACGTGAGGCCGAGCGGGTCGGAGGCCGGGAACGTACCCTCTAGTGCCGCGTCGACGAGGGAGACGGGCGCGTTGGCGTAGTTGTCCAGGTCTCGCTCGAACTGCGACTTCGACTCGGAGAGGATGATGCGGTCCTGCGGACGCTTCGGTCCGGCGATCGAGGGAACGACCGTGGAGAGGTCGAGCTCGAGGTACTCGCTGAAGATCGGCTCCTGATCGGGGTTGTGCCAGAGACCCTGCAGCTTCGAGTACGCCTCGACGAGAGCAACCTGCTCGTCACTGCGGCCGGTCAGGCGCAGGTAGCCAAGGGTGACATCGTCGATCGGGAACATGGCGGCCGTCGAGCCGAACTCGGGGCTCATGTTGCCGATGGTGGCGCGGTTGGCGAGCGGTACGGAGGCAACGCCCGACCCGTAGAACTCGACGAACTTGCCGACGACGCCGTGCTTGCGGAGCATCTGCGTGATGGTGAGCACGACATCCGTTGCGGTGACGCCGGCCGGAATGATGCCGGAGAGCTTGAAACCGACAACCTTGGGTATGAGCATGGAAACCGACTGGCCGAGCATCGCTGCCTCGGCTTCGATTCCGCCGACGCCCCAGCCGAGCACGCCGAGGCCGTTGACCATGGTCGTGTGCGAGTCGGTGCCGACGCAGGTGTCGGGGTAGGCCTGCAGCACGCCGTTTACCTCGCGGGTCATGGTGACGCGGGCGAGGTATTCGATGTTGACCTGGTGCACGATGCCGGTTCCCGGCGGGACGACCTTGAAGTCGTCGAACGCGGTCTGGCCCCAGCGGAGGAACTGGTAACGCTCTCCGTTGCGCTCATACTCGATCTCCACGTTGCGCTCGAACGAGTCGGTCGTGCCGAACAGGTCCGCGACGACGGAGTGGTCGATGACCATTTCGGTCGGGGCGAGCGGGTTGATCTTCTTGGCGTCGCCGCCGAGCTCGACGAGGGCTTCGCGCATGGTGGCGAGGTCGACGATGCAGGGAACGCCGGTGAAGTCCTGCATGACGACGCGAGCCGGCGTGTATTGGATCTCGGTGTCGGGCTCCGCGGTGGGGACCCACGCGCCGAGGGCACGGATGTGCTCGGCGGTGATGTTGGCGCCGTCCTCGGTGCGGAGGAGGTTTTCCAGCAGCACCTTCAGGCTGTACGGCAATAATTCATAACCGTCGACCGCGTCCAGACGAAAGACCTCATAGTCCGTCGAACCGACGCGCAGGGTGTCTTTGGCTCCGAAGCTATTTACCGCGGTATTTGTTGAATCCGACACAATGCCCTCTCCGTTGTGGAGCCGACGGGATACCGGCGGCAATCCATAATTCTTGTGCGCTGCCACAGCCTCGTGCCAGCAAGGCGAACCTAACCAGCGGATGCCGGGGGCTGCCTTTTTCCATCGAGTCACGCCGGCGAGTCAGCACCGAGTAACTATCTTGACGTCAAGATAACTCTAGCAGGGCGCAGGCTTTCCATAGACCTGGCTCAACCGCTCAGGCGGCATCCGATCTGCGATAGACCGAACGCACCATGAGCCAGGAGATCACGAGCAGCGGCGCGTAGAGCGGGATACCCATGAGAAGCTTCATGGAGGCGAGCAGTTCGACGTTGTCGGCGAGGTAGAGCGGCAGCTGCACGGCGAGGCGTCCGAGAAAGAGGCCGGTCCAGCACAGGGTGAGAATGGTCAGCACGCGGCGCTTGGACGCGTCGAGGCGCCAGGCGACACCGTCGCCCATCAAAAAACCGACGGCCACGCCGATGAGGGGCCAGCGCACGAGCACCGAGATGAGCAGGGCGGCGCCGTAGCCGGCGTTGGTCCACAGGCCGACCAAAAAGAAATCGGACGGTTTGCCGGAGAACAGCGCCAGGGCGACGCTGATGGCAGTTCCGACCAGACCGCCGAGGGCCGGGGTCGTAGTCTGTTTGGTGATCGCGCGCAGCGCCACGAAGACCACGCCGATCACGAGCGGCGCCACGAGCGACGGCAGCAGCGTGCCGATCGGGTCGCTCGTCACGTCGGTCGATGGGTCGATCGTGAGCGAGTAGGTGATCAGAAAGACCAGGCCGGGCAGCACCGCTTCCATCAGACCGCGAATTCCGCCCATCGCTTCCAGCAGGGCCCGGCCGCTGATCGGCTCCCCCTCGGTCGCCGCGCCGAACCCGGCGCGCCGCGCCGCGCCGGCCATCGACTCGGCGAAAAGCTCAGAGGCCTTCGGTGGCACGGCAGCCGGAGCGTTGGGCTCGGCGGGTAGCTCGGGCTGCTTTGGCTGCTTTGGCTGACCTGGATGACCTGGCTGACCTGGCTGACCTGGCTGATCTGGCTGATCTGTGGGGGTGTCACTCATGGTCTGGTTAGCCGGCGGTGGTTTCAGTCGCGCCGGCCGGCGTGGCCGGCATGCGCAACGGAATCAGGTCGCGCGGCGGCATCGGGGTGGAGCCGCGCACGACAACGATGCTGCGGAACAGGTCTTCGATCTGCGCTGCTGCGGCGGGGTCGATCGCTCCCTCACCGGCGATAACGCCGCGCAGGAACCAACGCGGGCCGTCGACGCCGATGAAGCGCGCGAGGCGGGAAACGCCGCCCGCTTCCTGACCGGCCGCGACGGGGATCTCGGCGACCAGCTCGGGGCCGAACGGGCCTTCGCGGGGGGTCGTCGTGCCGCCCTGCTTGCCGATCTGATCGGCGATCTGGTCGCGGATCTCGTGCCACAGGCCGCTCGAGCGCGGCGCGGCGAACGGCTGTACCTGCAGGGTGGAACCGGCGAAGTCGAGGCCAATGGCGACAACACGTTTGCTGCCCTCTTCAATTTCGAGGCGCAGGTGCAGGCCCTCACGCGGGAGAATCTTGATTCCGCCGAGGTCGACGTATGGGCGCACCGGGTTGGCCTCTGACTCATCAAACGGGCCCTCGGTCTCGCGGTCCTCTGGTGCCGATTTCGGCATGGTTTCGGGGAACTCCCCCGGGTTCGTGATGTCACTCACCGGTTATCTCCTGTCTGCGGGGCGGCTGCGCCCATCACTGGTGCGTTGTCGTGGGCGCTTCTTGCGGCACCCGGCAGAATGCCGGTCGAGCCGAAACCGCCCTCACCGCGCTGGCTGCCCGGCAGCTTGTCGACGGCAATGAAGGCGGCGCGGGCGACGGGCATCACGATGAGTTGGGCGATGCGATCGCCGATCGCAATGGTGAACGGTTCGTTACGGTCCGTGTTCAGCAGGGCGACCTTGATTTCACCACGGTAGCCGGCATCCACTGTTCCGGGGGCGTTCACGATGGTGATGCCGTGCGTGATGGCCAGGCCGCTGCGGGGAACGACGAACGCCGCAAAACCGTCGGGAAGGGCGATCGACACGCCGGTACCAACAAGTGCACGGGTTCCCGGGGCGAGCACGAGAGCCTCGGCCGCGTGCAGGTCGGCCCCGGCATCACCGGGATGTGCGTAGTTCGGGAGGATGGATGCCTGGATCAGTACTTCGACGCTTTCTGCCACGTGTCGAGGGTAGTGCAGATATCTGATCGAATAGAGCCATGCCTGATTACCGCGAAAAACTGTGGCCCAACGCCTGGGCCTTCATCGTCACCGCCCTGGTGATACCAGCGAGCATTCTCGTGCTCGTGCCGATCTCCCTGATTGCCGGCATCGTCACGGCCGCCGTTCTGTACGGCGGCTGTGTGGTGCTGCTCGTGCTGGCCGCGCCGGTCGTGCGCGTGCAGAACGGCGAATTGATCGCCGGGCCGGCCTCGATCTCCACCCGTCTGCTGGGCGAAGCGACGGTCTACGAGAAGTCCGAAGCCACCCAGGAGCGCGGACCTCGATTGGATGCCCGAGCATGGCTGCTCATTCGCGGCTGGATCGACCCGATCGTGCGTGTGCCGATCGTGGATGCGACCGACCCCGCACCGTATTGGGTCATCTCCAGCCGACACCCAACAGAGTTGGCCGCCGCGATCAATGAATCGCGAACGGCCAACGTGGGGTGAAGCAGATCGTGCTGGTGCAGTCGAGCTAGGAGTCGCACTCCAGGCAGATGGTGCCGAGCTTGGTTCCGTGGCCCATCTGCGAGCGGTGCTTGACGAGGAAGCAATTCACGCAGGTGAACTCGTCGGCCTGCGCGGGTAGAACGACGACATCGAGGTCCAGGTCGGACAGGTCGGCGCCCGGAAGGTCGAACCCACCGGGATTGTCGGAGTCGTCGACATCAACGCTGCCGGACATCTTGTCTGGCACACGTTCCTTGAGGGCCTCGATCGACTCAGAGTCGTCTTCAGTCTTTCGGGGTGCGTCGTAATCGGTTGCCATGCCCATCCATTTCAGTTACGCCGATAAACGAAATCGGCGGCCACAGTTTCCAACAATCCAGACGGAATTGCAAACCGTCCGCCAACTTTTCTATTCGGACACGAAGAAACAACTTGCGGCACGCCCGGCGTATTCCCGCAAAAGGCACCAACCCGTGGCAGTCTTGCATCCAACGGTAATCGCGAGAGGGCTTGTCTTCATGCAGGAATTGAAGGTTATTGGGGTTGAGAACGGTGCGTTGCTCGCAGCGTCCGAGGATGGCGATCGATATCGCATCGCCATCGACGAGGTTCTTCAGTCCCGGCTTCGTCAAACCCAGACGGAACGCGTCAACGCTCCCAAGGTGTCTCCGCGGGAAGTTCAGGCGCACATTCGCTCCGGGATGTCGGCTGAGGACGTCGCCGCGGTCACCGGGGCGTCGCTCGACTACGTGCGCCGCTTCGAGGGCCCGGTCGTGGCCGAGCGAGAATACATCGTCTCGTCGGCGTTGAGTGTTCCCGTGCACACTGCCATCGATCCCGACCCGATCGACGAAAACGTCAACTTTGGCAGCGTCATTCGGGAACGTCTCGCCTCAATCGGCGCGACCGGTGAACGCTGGGCAAGTTGGAAAGAGCCCGACGGCGGCTGGATCGTCAAGTTGTCGTTCACCGCCGACGAAATCGACCACGATGCCCGCTGGGGTTTCGAACCGAAAAAGAATTCCCTGTCGCCGGTCGGCAGCGAGGCGGTCGCGCTGTCGCAGCAGGGCGAGCTCAAGGGCTCGCTCATTCCGCGGCTGCGCGCGGTGGGCGCCGAGACGAGTGCTGCCGACGTGTCGCGTTTCGACAGCAACGCCTTCAACTTCAAGGAATCGCTCGCCGATGAAATTCTGAACGACACCAGCCCGAACCTTGAGGCCGTTCCCTACTCCCGCTCGCTGGGCCGGGACGATGCGGTGTCGAAGGCGGCGATCAAGCGCGCCGCTGAGCCGACCTCGAACATGAGCGAGACCGCCGACCTTCTGGAATCCTTGCGTCGTCGACGCGGTGAACGCGAGGCGACGTCAAGCGGGGATGCGATGGCGGCCAAGCCGACGGCATCCGCGTCAGCACAGCACCCCACGCAGACTCCCACGCACCATTCAGCGCAAGCGGCAACGCTCCAACCACGTCGGGCGACACCGACCGACGCCGCCGTCACCGACGACTCCAGTGCGGCGCCGGCCACCACTCCCGAGCCGACCGGCAACGCCTGGGCCAATCAGGCCGCCCGGGCGCAGGAACGCACCAACCACGGTCGTACCAACCACGCACGTACGACGCCCAAACGCGGCCGTGCCTCTATGCCGAGCTGGGACGAAATCGTGTTCGGTGCACGGACCGACGACGACCTCGGCTGACTAACCGGCCAGCCACGAGTAACGACGCTGGGGGCGGCCGGTCTGGCCGTAGCGCAGGCTGACGGTGGCCTGACCGGAATCGACGAAGTACTCGAGGTATTTGCGGGCCACCACCCGTGACAGGCCGAGCAGTTCGGCACACTCCGACGCGGCCAGGTCGAGTTCGCGGCTGGCCAGGGCGGTAGCGGCCAGCGCCGCCGTTTCCTTGCTCAGGCCCTTCGGCAGGGTGGAGACCGTTTCCGTGGCCGGTAGAGCGGATGCTCGTCCCAGCGCCTGGTCAAGATCACTCTGGCTGAGGTCACCACTGCGGCCCAGCAGTCGACGCCGTTCGGCGTACCCAACCAGCCGAACCTGCAGCTCGGTGATTTTGAACGGTTTGAGCAGATAGCTCACGATGCCGCCCTGCAGAGCCGCGGTGACCATCTCGGCTTCCCGTGCGGCGCTGAGCACGAGAAAGTCCACACCGAGCCCGGCCTCCCGCGCCCGGCGGATGACGTCGAGGCCGGTCATATCGGGCAAATACATGTCGAGAAGCACGAGGTGCGGGGCTTTGCCGGTAATCTGGGCGAGCGCGTCGGAACCGGTCGCCGCGACACCGACCGCGGTGAAGCCTGATTGCTGCGCCACAATGCGCTCGTGGGCGCGGGCCACCATGAAATCGTCATCCACGACGAGTACGTTACACATGGATCTGCTCCTCCTTCTCCTCGGCTGACCGGGCCGCGTCGATCGGGAGCACCGCCTCGAACACTGCACCGTTCTCGGCCCGGTAGCTCACCGATCCCCCGCGACGCGTCGCGACGAGGCGCACGATCGCGAGTCCGTAGCCGTGGGCGTCCTCCCCGGTCAGCGCCGACTTACTCGTCACACCGACCTCGAACACCCGGCCGATGAGCGCGGTATCGATGCCCGGCCCGGAATCACTCACCGTCACGCGCATGGCACCCTGGAGAGGCTGCACATCGAGGCGAACGCCGCGTTCCCCGGCTCCGGTAACGGCGTCGAGGGCATTGTCGACCAGGTTTCCGATCACCGTCACGAGGTCGGTTGAGAGGTCGGCATCGACCCGAGCCAGGGCCGATTCGGCCGAGAGCACGAGCGTCGCACCACGTTCGCGGGCGAGCGAGGTCTTTGCTATCACGAGCGCGGCCACCGCCGGCTCCTGCAGGCGGGTCAGAACCGAGTTGTCGAGCTCGGTGCGGTCACGCGTGACGGCGTCGACGTATTCCACCGCCGCGTCGGTGTCGCCGAGCTGCATGAGCATCGAAATGGTGTGCAGCCGGTTCGCGAACTCGTGGGTCTGGGCACGCAGGGTATCGGTGGCCTGCCGGCTGCTGCCGAGGTCACGCTGGAGCGTGACCAGTTCGGTGCGGTCGCGCAGGGTCGTCACAACCTCGGGCCGCGCCCTGGGCGGGTGAATGAGCGTCTGGTTGAGCACGAGCAGCACCCCCCGGTTCACAAACACCGTATCGATCTCGCCAACGTCCTGTTGGCGCAGCGCCCGCACCGCCTCGTCATCGAGACCCACCGTATCGATCGCCCGGCCCTCCGCGTCAGCGGGCAGACCGAGCAGGCTGCGGGCGCTGTCATTGGCGAGCGTGATGAGACCATCGGCGTCGACGGCGATCACGCCCTCCCGGATTCCGTGGATCATGGCATCCCGATGCTCGACCAGCCGGCCGATCTGTTCCGGCTCCAGGCCGAGCGTCTGCCGTTTCACCCGCGCCGCCAACAGCAGCGACCCGGCCACGCCGAGCACCCCGGCCACCCCGACATAGGTGAGCAGGTTCGGCGCCGCGCTCGCGAGCAGTTCGGCCACGGCCGGAAACTGGCGGGCGGCCACAACCGAACCCACGACCTCCCCGGAGTTCGAGAGCACCGGCACCTGCGCGACCACGTAGTCCCTGGTACCGAGCGGGGCGACGCCGGCCCACGCGGCGTCGGACCCGTCAGGAGTGGGATCGATGGCCAGGCCGGTCGCGAGCAGCCGCGGATCGGCGGGTGAAGCGATGATACGGCCGGCAGCATCCGTCACGATCAGTTGGTCGACCCCGGTTGTCGTGCGGAGGGTCTCGACCGGAACGGAGAATTGCTGGGATACCGCCGTGCTGTCGAGCAGACTGCGCACGAGCGGGTTGGCGGCGGTGTACTCGGCGACCGTCAGCATGCGTCGCTGGGCGCCGCTTTCAAAGCTGCTGCGGGTCTGCTCCAGTGAAATGGCCGTGACGGCGAGGAGCACGAGGGCGATCAGGCTGAGTTGAAACAGCAGCAGTTGGCGGGTCAGGCTCAGACGGCTCGAACGGATGACCGACCCGCGTGGGCGCGGGATCAAAACCCCTCGGTCGTCTTTAGCCATAAGAGATAATCCCTCATCGTGGAGGTAAACCGAAATTGATGCGGGCAACCACAAGCTACAAAACGTTCACTAACGTCACAAGTTGTCTCAGGCCGGCCCAGCACGCAGGCTGATCCCGGCCAGCAAAGAGGCTCGCCAGAAATCGAAGAGGATTCAAGCATGCCAATCACAGCACGCACCATGCGCCCGCGCCGCAACATGGGCACCGTCGTTCTCGCCGGCGCCGTCGCACTCGCGCTCAGCGCCTGCGGAGTCACCAGCGCCAAGAACACCGAGGCTACCGACAGTGGTCCGATCCAAAAACTGCAGGTCATGATTCCCAACGCTCCGGGCAGCGGCTACGACGTTACCGGGCGCGCGGCGGTCAAGGTCATGGACGATCTGGACCTGGCCACCGGCACCGAGGTCACCAATCTGGCCGGCGCCGGTGGAACCGTGGGCCTGGCCCGTACCCTGACCGAAACCGGCAACGCCAACTTTCTGCTCATGATGGGGCTCGGCGTCGTCGGGGCCGCGTACACCAACGAGGGTGATGCCAAGGTCGCCGACGCGACCCCGATCGCCGGACTCATCGAAGAAGCCGGGGCCATCTTCGTCGCGGCCGACTCCCCCTACGAAACCATCGATGATCTCGTCGAGGCGTGGAAGGCTGACCCGGCCACCTTCGCCGTCGGCGGCGGCTCCTCGCCGGGCGGCCCGGACCACCTGCTGCCGATGCAGCTCGCCGATGCCGTCGGCATTGACCCCACGACTGTCAACTACGTCGCCTATGACGGCGGCGGTGAATTACTGCCGGCTATTCTCGGCGGCAAGTTGCAGTTCGGTGCCTCCGGCTACGGCGAGTTCCTCGAACAGATCAAGTCGGGAGACCTGCGCGTGCTCGCCGTCACGAGCGAGGAGCGCGTTCCCGTCATCGACGCCCCCACCCTGACCGAAGAGGGCATCGACCTCGTCTTCACCAACTGGCGAGGGCTCCTGGCCGCACCGGGCCTGACCGATGCCGAAATCGCCCGCCTCGTCGACGCCGTCACGGCCATGCACGACAGCCCCGAGTGGAAGCAGGTTCTCGAGGACAACAGTTGGACCGACGCCTTCATCACCGGCAACGACTTCAGCACCTTCCTCACCGAGCAGGACACCCGTGTGGCCGACGTACTGAAGACCCTGGGCCTGGTCTAATCATGACCGCCCCCAGCACAGTTCCGACTTCGGGGCTGCGCGCCCGCCTGCAGGGTCGCTCCGAGCTCGGCGTCGCCGCCCTGCTCGCCGTGATCGCGATTGTGATCGCGGTCGATACCGCGAACATTCGTCATACCGCCATCAACGCCGGCGTGATGGGACCGCAGGTCGTTCCCACGATCATTGCGATCGGCCTCGGCCTGTGTGCGATCGCCCTGGCGATCTCTGTGCTGCGGGGCGGCCACGCCGACGCCGAAGACGGCGAGGACATCGACCTCTCCCAGAAGGCCCACTGGCCGACCGTTTTCGGCCTCGGCGGCCTGATCCTCGTCTTCGCCCTCTCGATGGACTTTCTCGGCTTTGTCATCGGCAGCGCGCTGCTGTTCTTCGGATCCGCCCTGCTACTCGGCTCGAGGCGCTTGGTCTGGGCGCTCGTGATCGGTATTCTTCTCGCCGTCGGCACCTTCTATGGCTTCGTGTTGGGCCTCGGCATCAACCTGCCGGCCGGCCTCCTGACGGGAATTCTCTGATGGACAACGTCACCCTGCTGATGGAGGGGTTCAGCAACGCGCTGACCCTGCAGAACCTCCTGTTCGCCCTCATCGGCGTGCTGCTCGGCACCGCGGTCGGCGTGCTGCCCGGCATCGGCCCGGCCATGACCGTGGCCCTGCTGCTGCCACTGACCTACGCGCTCGACGTGACCGGGTCGCTCATCATGTTCGCCGGCATCTACTACGGCGGCATGTACGGCGGGTCGACGACCTCAATTCTGCTCAATACGCCCGGCGAATCCTCCTCGGTCGTGACGGCGCTCGAGGGCAACAAGATGGCCAAGGCCGGCCGCGGCGCTCAGGCACTCGCGACCGCCGCGATTGGCTCGTTCGTGGCCGGCACGCTCGCCACCGGCGCCCTGGTCTTCGTTGCCCCGTTCGTCGTGGCGATCGCGATCGGTCTCGGGGCCCCCTCGTACTTCGCGATGATGGTCTTCGCTTTCGTCGCGGTGAGCACCGTGCTCGGTGCAAGCCGCATTCGTGGACTCGCATCCCTGTTCATCGGCCTCACCATCGGACTCGTCGGCCTCGACGGCACGACCGGCCAGCCGCGGCTGACCTTTGGGCAGCCGCTGCTCTCCGGCGGCATTGACGTCGTCGTCATCGCCGTCGCCCTGTTCGCGGTCGGTGAGGCCCTGTGGATCGCCGCGCACCTGCGTCATGGCACGCCCGCGACGATCCCGGTCGGGGTGCCGTGGATGGGCAAGGACGATTGGAAGCGCTCCTGGAAGCCGTGGCTGCGCGGCACCGTCATCGGCTTTCCGTTTGGTGCCATCCCGGCCGGCGGCGCGGAGATTCCTACTTTCTTGTCCTATGTGGCTGAGAAGAAGCTGTCCAAGAATTCGGAACAGTTCGGCCATGGCGCCATCGAGGGCGTCGCCGGCCCGGAAGCAGCCAACAACGCCTCCGCTGCCGGAACCCTTGTGCCGTTGTTGACCCTCGGCCTGCCGACCACAGCGACCGCCGCCGTGATGATCGCCGCGTTCAACCAGTACGGCATCCACCCCGGACCGCTTCTGTTCCAGACCGAGCCTGTTCTGGTCTGGACGCTCATTGCGAGCCTGTTCATCGGCAATACGCTACTGCTCGCGCTCAACCTGCCGCTCGCACCGCTCTGGGCGAAGCTGCTGCGGATTCCCCGGCCGTATCTCTATGCGGGCATTCTGTTCTTCGCGACCCTCGGCGCCTACGCGGCGGGCATGCAGACCTTCAACATTGTGATCCTGCTGATTCTGGGCGCGCTCGGCTACATGGCCCGACGCTTCGGGTTTCCGGTGCTGCCGATCATCGTCGGGGCCATTCTCGGCCCGGAGATGGAACGCCAGCTGCGCCGCTCCCTGCAGATCAGTGCGGGCGACCCGGCGGCGTTGCTGAGTGAACCGCTCGCGGTTGTCGTGTACACCGTGATCGTGCTGTTCCTGGTCGTTCCGCCGGTCATCAAGGCGCTGCGTCGACGGTTCGGTCGTGGTGCGCCGCCCACGAGCGGGCCGTCCACCGACCAGTTCGACGCCTTCGGAACCCAGACCTCGGACGGAAGCGCCCGGGTGATTCAGGCGGTGCGCCAAGGTCGCCGCGGAAAGTAGCGCAGGCCGTCTTCAGACAGCGCGGGAGTCGGCATACTGGTGTCATGCCAGCTGTCGTCTCCCGCGCCGACGTCGTTCGCCTGCGCCTGCGGGCGCAGGGGCTGGCCGGGGTTCCGCTACCCGGTGCGGCGGCCGTCGCCGAGCGGATGCTCGCGGTGCAGGCCCAGGACTACCCGGCGGGTCAGTGGGCCCTCGGCGTGCGCTCCCCCGGCACGACACTTGCCGAGGTGCAGGCCCTCGTTGCGGCTGGCAAAATCGTGCGATCGTGGCCGATGCGTGGCACGCTGCATTTTGTTCCGGCCCGGGAACTGAGCTGGATGCAGGGCCTCACGACACCGCGGCTGCTTGCGAAAACACGCACGATCAACGAGCGGCTCGGCCTCGACCCGGCTGTGCTGGAACGGGCACGCGAGGCCGCGATCGCAGCGCTGACCGGTCAGAAACAGCTCAGCCGCGCCGAATTCATGGCCATCCTCCAGGCTGTGGGGCTGTCGACCGAGGGCCAGCGCGGCTACCACATGATCGCCCACCTCGCCCTCACCGGAACCCTGTGCTGGGGCCGACAGGTGGGCGCCCAGCAGGGGCTCGTGCTGCTCGACGAATGGGTGCCGAACCCGCGGCGGCTCGAGCGCGACGAGGCCCTCGGCGAGTTCGTGTACCGCTATTTCGTCGGCCACGGGCCAGCGACACTGGTCGACTTCGCCTGGTGGTCCCAGCTCACCGTCGCCGACGCTAAAACCGGTCTGGCCGTAGCGAGAACGAGGCTCACCGAGGTTCTGGTCGACGGTGTCCCCCACTTTCTTGCCGCTGATGCAGCGGATGCAGCGAGGACGGATGCGGGTGCTCGCGAGCACACGCCAGTGCTCGCGCTGCCCGGGTTCGATGAGTATCTGCTCGGCTACCGCGACCGCACGTGCGTGATCGCTGCCGAGGAGCTCATCCGGGTCGTGCCCGGGCTGAACGGAATCTTTCTTCCCCTCGTTGTCATGAACGGCCGCATCGTCGGAACCTGGCGCAAGAAGATTGCGGTGTCGGGGCTCACCGCCGTGGCCTCGCTGTTCGACGAACCGACCACGGCGGCCGCCCGGACTCGGGCCGAGCGAACGCAGCGGGGCTTCGGCCGCGCTCTCAAGGACTACGCCCGGTTTCTCGGCGTGCCATATCAGTCGGCGCCGGCATCCGTTTGACGGAGCCTTCCACGGGTTAGCCTTGACCAGTGAAACTTACCTCGGCCCTGCGCATCTCCAAACGGCTCCCGGTGCTGCAGGTTGTGAAAATGGCCGTCGCCGTCGGCCTGGCTTGGGTCGCCTCCCAGCTGCTGCTGCCCAACGACCTGCCCATTTTTGCCGCGATCGCGGCCCTGCTCGTGGTGCAGCCGAGCGTCAATCAGACCCTGGGCCGCGCGATCGAACGCACCGCGGGCGTCATCGGCGGTGTCGTCATCGCTTCGACGATCGGCTTCTTCCTCGGCCAGTCCAGCTGGGTCGTGCTCGGTACGATCGTGGTGAGCATCCTCGTCGCGTGGGCGCTCCGCCTGTCAACGGTCTCGGCCAGCCAGATTCCGATCAGCGCTATGCTCGTACTCGCCCTCGGCGCGACGACGCCCGGGTACGCCCTCGATCGCATCTTTGAGACGTTCATCGGGGCGGGGATCGCTCTGGTCATCAATGCGCTCATCGTTCCCCCGGTGCTGATTGCGCCCGCGCGCGACGCCGTCGGTCTCCTGGCACGCGAGTTGGCCGACACCTTTGACCGCATCGCCCAGGCGCTGCGCACACCGCAGACCCCGATCGACCTGATGGAATTGATGATCAAGGCGCGACTGCTGCGCCCCATGCTCGCGTCGGCCGAGAAGGCCATCGCGCAGGCGGAGGAGAGCCTCATGCTCAACCCGCGCAAGGCCAGGCTCCGTGTGGCGCTCGACGCCGATCAGGAGATGATCGAGCGGCTACCGACGCTCGTGACCCGCGCCATCGGCATGACCCGGGCCCTGCACGATCACTACGACGAGTCCCTACAGCTCGAGCCGAGCGTTCAGGCGTTCTCCCGGGAGCTGGCTCGCGCGGCCCACGACCTCAAATTGCTCGCCCGCGCGGAGGGTGACCTCACGGTCGTTCCGGAGCAGCCGGCACCCGACGTGCTCGCCCTGACCGCGCCGCTGCGCATCGTGACACCGCACCCGGACCACTGGATTCTGATCGGCTCGCTCATGGAAGACCTGCGCCGGGTGCGCGAGGAGATCGTCGGCGACCGCGCCTGAGCGGCAGTGAAAATCTGAAGGGCACAGAGAATCTGAAGGGCACAGAGAATCTGAAGGTACAGAAGAACGGATGCACCGCGCTGGACTCGCGCGGTGCATCCGTTCTTGAAGTGAAACGGGTTAGAGCACCTTCGACAGGAAGTCCTGGGTGCGTTCCTGTTGCGGGTTGCCGAACAGTTCGGCCGGGGTGCCCTCTTCGACGATGACGCCGTCGGCCATGAAGATGACCCGGTCGGCGACCTCACGTGCGAAACCCATCTCGTGGGTGACGACAACCATGGTCATCCCCTCGGCGGCGAGGTCACGGATGACCTGCAGCACTTCGCCGACCATCTCCGGGTCGAGCGCACTCGTGGCCTCGTCGAAGAGCATGATGTCGGGATTCACGGCGAGGGAACGGGCGATGGCGACGCGCTGCTTCTGGCCGCCGGAGAGCTGGGCGGGGCGGGCGTTCGCTTTGTCGGCGAGGCCCACCCGGTCGAGCAGTTTCAGGGCGGTGGCGCGGGCATTGGCTGCGGATTCTTTTTTCAGCTCGAGCGGGGCCAGCATGATGTTCTGCAGCACCGTCATGTGCGGAAACAGGTTGAAGTGCTGAAACACCATGCCGATGTGCTGGCGCACCTCGTTGAGGTTGACCGTCTTGTCGCTGAGGTCGAATCCGTCGACGATGACCGCGCCGGCGCTGAGCTCGTCGAGCTTGTTCAGGCAGCGCAGAAAGGTTGACTTGCCCGAACCGGACGGGCCGATGACACAGACAACCTCGCCCTCGGTGATCTCGACGTCAAGGCCCTTGAGCACCTCGTTGGCGCCGAACGACTTGCGCAGTCCGGAGACGCTGATCTTGCTCATTTGTTGAACCTCTTGTCGAGCTTGTTGGAGAGCATGGTGAGCAGATTGATGACGATGAAGTACAGCGCCGCGACGATCAGCAGGGTTTCACCGGTGCGAAAGTTCGCGGCGTAAATCTGCTGGCCCTGATAGGTGAGCTCGGCGAAGCCGATCACGGCCAGGAGCGAGGTGTCCTTGAGCGTCATCACGAACTGGTTGATGAACGACGGCGTCATGATCTTCACGGCCTGCGGCAGCACGACGCGGCGCATGGTCGTGACGTAGCCGAGTCCGAGGCTGCGCCCGGCCTCGGTCTGCCCGGGGTCTACCGACTGGATTCCGCCGCGCACGATCTCGGTCATGTAGGCGCCGGCGTTGAGGCTCAGGGTGAGCACACCGGCGGTGAGCACGTCGATGGACTGCCCGGTGAGTTGCGGCAGGCCGAAGTAGAAGAAGAACGCCTGCACCAGCAGCGGGGTGCCGCGGAAGATGCTGACGTAGATACTCGCCAACCCGCGCAGCACGCGGCTTTCGGACACCTTGAAGAACCCGAACAGCACGCCGAGCACGAGGGCGATCAGAATTGACAGGCCGGTCGCGAGCAACGTCAGCCCGAGGCCCTTCATCAGGGCCGGCAGGCTGTCGGTCAGCAGACCGAAGAAACCGGATGCCGCGGCGGGCGCCGGCTGCTCGAGATACTTATCGAGAATCGTTTGGTATTTGCCGCTGCTTTTCAGCTCGGCCAGGCCGGTGTTGAAGGCGGCGACGAGTTCGGGGTTCTGGCCCTTGTTGACGGCGAAGCCGTAGGAGCTGCCCCGTTCCTTCTCGGTGACCGACTTGAGCCCATTGTTCTGGTTGATGCCGTAGGCAAGCACCGGGTAGTCATCGAACACCGCGACGGAGTTGCCGGCCTTGACGTCGTCGTACATCGTGGCCGAGTCGGCGAGGGCCTTGACGGTGAAGTCGTACTCGTCCTTGATCGAGTTGGCGAAGGTTTCGCCCTCACTGCCACGCTTGGCGACAACGGTTTCGCCGGCCAGATCGGCGTAGCCGGTGATCTGGGTGTTGCTGTCGGCGACGGCCATCTGCACGCCGGAGTCGAAGTACGGGTCGGAGAAGTCGAAAACCAGCTTGCGCTCGTCGGTGATCGACATGCCGGCGATGACGCCGTCGACCTGGTTGGACTGCAACGCCTGCAGCGCCGCGTCGAAGCCGAGCGACTTGATCTCCACGGTGAAGCCCTGGCTCGCGGCGATGTCGCGAATCAAGTCCATGTCGATGCCGGTGAGTTCACCGTCTTCGCGGTACTCAAACGGTGCAAAGGTCGTGTCGGTTCCGATGACGTACGTCTCACCAGCGACCGCGGACACCGGGTTGGTCTGGGATTGGCTCGCGGCTGCGGCGCTGACGCCCACGAATCCGCCGCCGAGGGCCAGCAGCGCCGTAACGGCCACTGTGAGCTTTCCCGCCCGGAAAATATTGAGTTTTAGCAAAATGAAACCATTTCTTATCGTGCGATTCGTGTCGTGCGACCTGCTCGGTCTGTCAGCCAGAGGGTTGTGTCGCGCCGATCGACGCTGATCTACCGGGTAGCGGATGATGCACACCCCGCCGAAAGAGCCTACCTTGGGGTGCACGCCGCAAATGCGACCACGCCAGCCACAGGGAAGAGACCTTATGGAAACCAGCGCCACCGACGTGCACGCGTGCATCGAAGCGGTCGCGAACCCGACCCGGAGGCGCGATGCCCTCACCTTGCTGCAGATCATGGCCCGGGTCACGGGCGAGGAGCCACGCATGTGGGGGTCCTCAATCATCGGATTCGGACAGTACCACTACACGTATGCGAGTGGTCGAGAAGGAGATGCGGGGGCCGCTGGATTCTCACCGCGCAAGGCCGCACTGACGGTGTATTTTCCCGATGGAGTCGGTGCCTATGCGTCCCAGCTCGAACGCCTCGGGCCGCACACGACCGGCGTCGCCTGCCTCTATCTCAAGGACCTCACCACAATCGACCTGGCACTGCTCGAAAGCATGATCGCCATGTCGTATCGCACGGTGACCACCGGCGAGGCATTCGGGCACCGTGCAGCGGAATCACAGGGTGACCGGCCGACCGAATAGGCGCCGCCACGTGAGGGTGCTGTTACGAGACGACGCCGCTAGGAGACGACCGCAGCGTGCGCATCGGTCCAGAGTCCGTTGAGAACCGCCGCGGCCGGACCGGTTCGCGCCGCGCGAAACCCGGTGCCGGCCCAGAGGGCGAGCCCGTCGGGGTCGCCGCGACGGGCGGCATCCGCTCGAAGCCCCTTGGTGAGGTGATGCACCTGCGGATACTCGTGGGGGACTCTCGTATCGTGGGCGGTGATAAAGGCATTGCGAAGGCCGCGCGCCGGGCGGCCAGAGAAGGCCCGGGTAATGACGGTTTCGGCGAAGCGCGGGTCAACGAGTGCCTCCTGGTGGGCCGAGTTCGCGCCCGACTCCACGGTGCGCAAAAAGGCCGTGCCGAGCTGCACCGCCTCGGCGCCTGCAGCGAGGAGCGAGGCGATCTGCCCGCCCGAGTGGATGCCGCCCGCCGCGATGAGCGGCAGCGTCACCACCTCGCGAATCGCGATCAACAGTGCCCCCAATGCCAGCGTGCCCGGCTCTCCGTGCGTCGTGAAGGTTGCCCGGTGCCCGCCGGCCTCCGGCCCCTGCACGCAGAGTGCGTCGACGCCACGATCGACCGCTTGCTGGGCTTCTGCAATCGAGGTGACCGTGGCGATCAGGAACGACCCGGCCGCGTGCATCCGCTGCGCAACGTCTAACGGTGGCAGGCCGAACGTGAACGACACTACGGGCACCCGATGCGCAATGACGATGGCCGTCTTCTCCACGAACCAGTCGTCATCCTCGTCCGCGATCTCCCCGAGCGAGACTCCATATTCTCGTTCCAGCGCATAGCGGTAGGCCTCGACGGCGGCCGGGTCGGTCAGGGCCGGCTGCGGAATGAACAGATTGACGCCGAACGCCCGCTCGGTGCGCTGCTGCACATCGGCGATCTGCTCAATCAGGGCCTGGGGAGTCTTGTAACCGCCGGCCAGAAAGCCGAGACCTCCCGCGTCGCTCACGGTGACCGCGAGGTTCGGAGTTGACGCGCCGCCGGCCATTGGTGCCGCAATGATCGGAATCTCAAGCTCGTTCAGGGTGAACACGGGGATCTCCTCGATTGGTTGCCGCGCCGTCCTATCGACTGGAACGACGATCTACATTCTGCGTATGCGCCCGCCAGCAACGCCACCACCGTTCTACTCAACCACAACAAAAACTACAAGTGCGCACCGTGAGGCCCCGCAAAGGCCATCCGTCCACTCGATCGCCAATCCCCCGACACGCCCTTCAAACGAGACAGGACCCCACCGCAGTGGGGCCCCGTCGAAAAGCTACTGGTTACGCGTTGAGCGCGGCCTGCAGTTCGAGCGTGATCGTGACCTTGTCGCCGAGCAGCATGCCACCGGTTTCGAGGGCGGCGTTGTAGGTGAGGCCGAAGTCTTCGCGGGTAACCTCGGTCTTGGCCGTGGCACCGAACTTGTAGTTGCCGTAGGGGTCTCCGCCAAAGCCGCCGAACTCGAGCTCGAAGGTGGCCGGCTTGGTGACGCCCTTGATGGTTATATTGCCGTCGACGAGGTACTCGCCCTTGACTTCGCGCACACCCGTCGACGCGAAGTCGATGGTCGGGTAGGTCTCGGCGTCGAAGAAGTCGCCGGTGCGCAGGTGACCGTCGCGGCTGAGCTCATTGGTGTTGATCGAGACGACCTTGGCGGAGGCGGTGACGCTTGTCTCAAGCGGGTTCTCGCCGGTCACGAAGGTGGCGTCGAAGTCATCGAAGGTGCCCTTGACCTTGCTGATGACGATGTGGCGAATGCTGAAGCCCACTGAACTGTGGGTCTTGTCGATGGTCCAGGTTCCGGCCTTGTAGCCCGGGATGCTCGTTGCGGTGGTCTCGCTCATAAAGTTCTCCTCAAGTGTGTGGGCCCAGGAATTGTCGCCCTCAGATACATGCAAGTGCATAGAAGGCGGTGTTATTCCGCAAAAGACAACTGTTCATCTCCCCTATTCGCGCATTCAGACACCGGCCCAAACTCAGGCCGACCGAATAGGATCGGGTATTGCGAGGTTCTGCGTGTTTATTCGGAGGTAGCTGTGAGTGCACGACGTTCGAGCGCACGCACACCGAGCACGTCCGCACCGAGCATGCAGGGGGTCGCCGGCGAGGGGATCCTCATCGCAGCCGGAGGCCGCGCCATCCTGCTGCAGCTGGCCAATCCGGCCATCGGACACGGCGTCGCCGACCACAGCCATTTCGCGCTGCGACCCCTCGACCGACTGAACGGCACCCTCAGCTATGTCTACGCGATCGTCTTCGGCGACGCCCACCTGGCCGCGACGGTCGCCCAACGAGTCAACCAGGCGCACGGTCCCGTGCATTCCACCGGCACGACCCCCGAGTACAACGCGTTCACCCCCGAACTGCAGCTGTGGGTCGCCGCGACCTTATACGAATCGGCCACGTACCTGCACGGCCTGCTCTACGGCCCCCTCGACGACGAAACGGCCGATGACGTTTACCGCGAGTACTCCCGTCTGGGCACGTCCCTGCAGGTACCGCCGGATCTCTGGCCGGCCGATCGCGCCGCGTTCCGCCGCTATTGGAACGAGCAGCTGACGCTCCTCACAACGGATGACGCCACTCGCGCCGTCGCGCACGACCTGTTGCACTCGCGCACCGCGCCGCTCTGGTATCGCGCCGCCCTGCCCCTGGCCCGCCTGATGACCGCCGGCCTGCTGCCCTCGCATGTTCGGGTGCTGTTCGATTTACCCTGGTCGGCGCGGCACCAGCGGCGCTTTGATTTGGTACTCGGCGGCATCCGGCTGACTTATCCGCGCCTGCCGCGAGCACTGCGACACTGGCCGAAGAATCATTACCTGCGCGTGCTGCACGCTTCCGCGCCGGCGCCGGTAGTGTGAGAGACCAATGACGCAGCCGCAGACTCCCCACCCCGGACTCGACAGCACTGATCGCCAGATCATCGCCGGGCTCAGCCGCGACGCCCGACTGTCGATGCGCCAGCTGGCCCTGCAGGTGCACATCTCACGCACCGCCGCACACACCCGGGTGCAGAAATTGATCCGCCACGGCGTCATCACCGGGTTCGGCGCACAGACCGACCGGAAGGCGCTCGGACTCAACGTATCGGCACTCGTCGTCGTGAAGATCAGCGACGTGGCCTGGGGTGAGATCGCCGCGCAGCTGGCTCAACTGCCCTTCGTGGAGAAGGCCCAGGCCGTGAGCGGCGACATCGACATTATTCTCACGGTGAGCGCTCCCGACCACGAGCAGCTCAGCCAGGCCATTCTGCGCGATATCCACACCATGCCTGGGGTGATCTCCACGCGATCGCACCTCATCCTCGACGAGATCATCGGGCACGCACCGGGTGCTACTCCGGACGCCTGGTACTGATTCACGGTGTATGAATGCCAATTGGCCCCCGTCTGGCATCTGGTCCGCCAATCGTTCACAACTGCGAAAATGTGCCGTCACGGCCCCGAAAAGGGCGCACCATTGGGTTATGAGTCTCAATGTCGAGAGCACGCCGCTGACAGCCGTGCTGGCACCCCCACCCCTTCGTTTGATCGATGACACCGGTCGCGCGGTTGCCGAAAGCGAGAGCGGCGGCTTCACTCTGCCAAGCGTCCCGACGCTGCTCGGTCTCTACCGTCAGATGGTCATCGCCCGCCGTTTCGACGTGCAGGTCACCGCCCTCACCCGGCAGGGGCGCCTCGCCACCTACCCGTCGGCGCTCGGTCAGGAGGCCTGCGAGATCGCCGCCGTCGCCGCACTCGCCCCGCAGGACTGGCTGTTTCCGACCTACCGCGACAGCATCGCGCTGCTCACCCGGGGCGTCGAGCCGAAGGATATCCTCGCCTCGTTCCGCGGCGACTGGCACAGCGGCTACGACTATCACCAGCACCGCATCGCCCCGCAGGCCACACCGCTCGCCACCCAGGCGCTGCACGCCGTCGGCCTCGCCACCGCGTCGAAGCTCAAGCGCGACGACACCGTGGCACTCACCCTGCTCGGCGACGGCGCCACGAGCGAGGGCGACGCCCACGAGGCGTTCAACTTCGCGGCCGTCTGGCAGGCTCCGGTCGTCTTTGTCGTGCAGAACAACCAATTCGCGATCAGCGTGCCGCTCGACAAGCAGATGGCCTGCCGCACCATCGCCGACAAGGCAATCGGCTACGGCATGCCCGGCTATTACGTCGACGGCAACGACGTCGCCGCAATGTATGCCGTCATCGCGGCGGCCATGGACCGTGCCCGCAGCGGCAACGGCCCCACCCTGATCGAGGGCCTCACCTACCGCATCGAGGCACACACCAACTCGGATGACCCCACCCGCTACCGCAAGACCGCCGACGTTGATCTGTGGCGCAGCCGCGACCCGATCGAACGCCTGGAAAAGTACCTCGTCGCGCAGGGCGCGCTCTCCGAGGAGGTGCGCGCCGAGATTATGGCGGCCGCCGAGAAACTCGCCACGACAACCCGCGACTGCATGACCGAGCAGGCAGTCATCGATCCGCTCGAACTGTTCGAGCACGTCTATTCCACCCCGCGGGCCGCCCTGGCCGAGCAGCGTGCCTTTCTGGCGGCCGAACTCGACGGCGATGCCGCGGCATCCGCTGTCATCAGCGAAGAGGGCACCCGATGAGCCCCCAGCAGAGTCTGGAGACCGGCACCGCCGTGCGCGCGCCAGAAAACCTGACCATGGCCGCGGCGCTCAACGCGGCCATTCGCGACGCGATGGTCGATGATCCTTCCGTCGTTTTGTTCGGCGAAGACGTCGGACCGCTCGGCGGCGTGTTTCGGGTCACCGACGGGCTCTACGCAGAATTCGGGGAGACCCGGGTGAGCGACTCCCCGCTGGCCGAGGCCGGCATTGTGGGGACCGCGATCGGCATGGCCATGTACGGCCTGCGCCCGGTCGTGGAGATGCAGTTCGACGCGTTCAGCTATCCGGCGTTTCAGCAGATCGTGTCGCACGTGGCAAAGATGCGCAATCGCACGCGCGGCAAGATTCCGCTGCCGATCGTCATTCGCATTCCCTACGCCGGTGACATCGGCGGGGTCGAGCACCACTCCGATTCCTCCGAGGCGTACTGGACGGCGACGCCCGGACTCACCGTGGTGAGCCCGTCGAACCCGGCCGACGCCTACTCCATGCTGCGTGAGGCCATTGCGAGCGACGACCCGGTTATCTTCATGGAGCCGAAGAGCCGCTACTGGAGCAAGGCTTCCCTCGCCCTGCCGGTGCAGACCGAGCCGCTGAACCGGGCGGTCGTGCTGCGGGAAGGCACCGATGTCACGCTCATCGCCTACGGGCCGACCGTTAAAACGGCCCTGGCCACGGCCGAGCAGGCCACGGCCGAGGGGCTCTCGATCGAGCTCATCGACCTGCGCAGCCTCTCTCCGTTTGATGACGAGACGGTGGGGGCATCCGTTCGCAAGACCGGTCGGGCCGCCATCGTGCACGAGGCCGCGCAGTTCGGCGGCTACGGCGCCGAGGTGGCCGCCCGCCTGACCGAGCGCAACTTCTTCTACCTGGCCGCACCCATTCTGCGCATCACCGGCTTCGACATTCCGTATCCGTCGCCCAAGCTCGAGGAGTATTTCTTGCCGACCCCCGACCGCATACTCGCCGCACTGTCGACCTGGGAGTGGTCCTGATGAGCCGCGAGTTTCTGTTGCCCGACCTCGGCGAGGGCCTGACCGAGGCCGAGATTGTGGCCTGGCTGGTTGCTCCCGGCGACACGATCGTCATCGACCAGGCCGTGGTTGAGGTCGAATCGGCCAAGTCGATCGTGGAGCTGCCCTCGCCCTACGGCGGTGTCGTGGCGAGCCTGTTCGGTGAACCCGGGCAGGTCATTCACGCCGGCCAGGTGCTGCTGACCGTCGTGGATGCGTCGGCCAGCGTGGCTCCGGCCGTGGCTCCGACCGTGGCTCCGGCCGCTGCCGCACCGTCCGAGGGTTCTGGAGCGGTACTTGTCGGGTACGGCACCACCGAGAGCGCTCGACCGGCCAGACGGGTAGCCGCCGGGCGCTTCGGCGGCGCGCTCACTCCGAGCGTTCTCGTCTCCCCGGCAGCGGATACCCCGGTTCGGCCCGTGCCGACGCCCATTGAGGCCCAGCCGGAGGCCGTGCCGGAGGCCGAGCCGGAGGCCGAGGCTCCGGCATCTGCTTCGACGGTCATTCTCGACCCGGCCCGCCGCTCCCCCGTCGTGTCGCCGATCGTGCGCCGACTCGCGCGCGCCCACGGCTTCGATGCGAGCATGCTGGCCGGCAGCGGTCAGAACGCACTGGTGCTGCGCAGCGACGTCGAGGAGTACATTCAGACGCGCACGGATTCGGAATCGGTTGCACCGGTCGGAGCTCTGCCTTCCCCTCAGGCGCCGCGATCCACCAGTGCATCCGCCACGCACGCTGTCGATGAGAACGTCGATATCCGCATCCCAATCTCCGGGCTGCGCAAGGTGGTCTCCCAGCGGCTGACGACGTCGCGACGGGAGATTCCCGAGGCGACGATCTGGCTCGATGTCGACGCGACCGCCCTGTTCGCGGCCCGCGATCAGCTGTTGCAGGCGACCGGCGAGCGGTTCAGCGTGACGGCGCTCATCGCGCGCTTCGTCGTGGCCGGTTTGCGCCAATATCCGCAGCTCAACTCCTCGGTCGACACTGCCAGCCAGGAGATTCTGCAGCACAATGCCGTGAATCTCGGCATTGCGGCGCAGACCTCGCGCGGGTTGATGGTGCCCGTCATCCACGGCGCGCATGCCATGAGCACACGAACGTTGCGCGATTCCCTCGCGGAGCTCGTGGCTCGATCGCCCGACGGCACGTTTGCGCCGAGCGCGCTCACCGGTGGAACCTTCACCCTGAACAATTTCGGGTCGCTCGGCGTCGACGGTTCGGCGGCGATCATCAACCACCCCGAGGCGGCGATCCTCGGAGTCGGGCGCATGATCGAGCGGCCCTGGGTGGTCAATCACGAACTCGCGGTGCGCACGGTCGTGGAGCTGTCGATGGTGTTCGATCACCGGGTCTGCGACGGCGGAACCGCCGCCGGTTTCCTCACCTATGTGGCCCGCTGCATCGAAAACCCGGTGAGCCTGCTCGCCGACCTGTAGGACCGCCCGACCATAGTAGGAGAACACCTCCGTACGAGGCGGGGATGTGAAGGTGTTTCTGTCCTCGATGGCGTGGGGATGTCACGAGGATTATCGGGATATGCCGCCTTAAGGTGCTGTCAGAAAAGGCGTCAGAAAGGGTGTCAGGGGGGTGTCAGAGGTGGTGTCGGATGCCCGCAGTGGCGTTTCGGGCAGCCAGCTGATTACGAAGCGCGGCGACGCGCACACTGGTGTGGTCGCATCCGGAGCATTTGAGTATGTAGACGGGAAGCGAGTTGCGCTCGGCGTGAGCCGGATTCGGGCTCAGCCGGGCTTGGGAACGGCAGAAGGGGCAAGTGAGTGTCATGCGATCTCCGAGCGTGCCATTGTTTGGGACACGCTTGTAGTGTGCTCCGTAGCCGGGCGGTGAAAACAGGGCCAAAGGTCCTCTCCTGCTACTGGATCCGGCACAGGCAATTGACCCCGTGCGTTAGCGTGGTCGAATGAGGGGATTTCGCTTCGGTGAGCCACCGCGCGCGCTGCAGCCGTTCCTGCTGCCGGCCGGCGTCGGGCTCGTGACGACTGCGTTATACACCGTGTTCTCGGCCCTGCAGTGGCGCAGTGTTGCCGCTCCGTCCTGGGACCTCGGCATCTTCACCCAGCTGGCCCGGCAGTACGCAGCGTTCGAGGCACCGATCGTCACGATCAAGGGCGACGGCTTCAACCTGCTCGGTGACCACTTTCATCCGCTCCTGGTGGCGCTCGGGCCCGTTTTCGCCGTGTTCCCGCACGCTTTCACCCTGCTGGTGGTGCAGAACGCGCTGTTCGGGCTCGCTGCTGCCGCCCTGACCTCTGGCGCCATCCGACTGCTCGGCCCGCTCACCGGCACGCTGTTCGGGCTCGCTTTCGCGTTCAGCTGGGGCCTCCAGGGCGCAGTGGAGGCGCAGTTCCACGAAATTGCGTTCGCCGTGCCACTACTGGCGTTGTCGCTGACCGCCTTCCTGCTGCGCAAGTGGCTGGCCTGCCTGCTGTGGGCGATACCGCTCGTCTTTGTCAAGGAAGACCTTGGACTCACCGTGGCCGCACTCGGCCTCGTGCTCGCCGTACGCAGCCGTCGACCTCTGGGCATCTGGCTCGCCGTCTGGGGCGTGGGCTGGTTCGTCCTGGCGAGCCTGGTGATATTGCCGGTGCTCAACCCGAACGGGGCCTGGGCGTATTCGAGCAGCATCGACCTGCTCGGGATTGTGAATGACCCGGCCGCGTTGTTTCAGCCGCAGAAGGGTCTGACCCTGGCCCTGCTCCTCGTCGCCACCGGCGTCATCGCGGTACGGTCACCGCTCGCGCTCGTACTGCTGCCGACGCTAGCCTGGCGGTTTCTGTCCGACAACTCGGGCTACTGGGGGCCCACCTGGCAGTACAGCGCCGTACTCATGCCGATCGCGTTCTGCGCCGGCCTCGACGGCATCGCCCTCCTGCGCACCAGCCGGCGGCACTGGCTGCGCGGCTACGGGCGGCAGGCGGCATCCGTCTCGATTGTCTCCGCGCTGGTGCTCGCCACAACGCTGCCGCTGTTCAAGCTCACTGATATTCCCGCGAACTTTTCGACGGATCGTGCAGCTGCCGCGAATGCCGCACTGCAGGTTGTGCCCGACGGCGCCCGGGTCGAATCAGACATCGGCCTCATGAACTACCTTGTGGAACGAACGGATGTCTACTGGCTCGGCAACCACAATCCCCTGCCGGACTATCTCGTGATCGACCTGCAGGCGGGCGGCCTGCCCGGTGAGTGGAGCTCGGCGCAGATCGTGGGCACGGCACTGCACCCCGGAGCCACGTTCACGACGATCTATTCCGCCGGCGGCTATGAAGTGGCTCGCACCCGCTGAACCAAGCCTGCGCGGGCCCTCTCTTTTCCGGGGCCGGGCCTAGAAACTGGGCCCAAGAGATCAAGGGCCCAGTTTCCGAAGGTGGGCCGGCCGGTCGGGTCACCAGTGTCATTCGTTCCCAAGATCATTCACCGGCCGAAAAGCCCGCCAGAGCGCTCACCTCATGCCATTACGCGCCGGCCCCGTGGCGCAGTCTGAACAACGCGCCGGCTCCGCCGACCGCGACTAGCGCTTTCGACGGGCGAGGAAAGCATCCATTCGGGTGAATTTGGCGTCGGACTCGAACAAGATCGACTGGGCGACGTTGTCGACAAGCGGATGAGACGCCCGCGGCGCGTGGAAAACCTCCTTGGCCAGGCGGGTTGCGAGGGGGTCCTGCAAGGCAATGCGGTCCGCCAGCGCGTGCGCGGCGGCCACCAGGTCGTCGGGGTCATGCACCTCGGTGACCAGATGCACGGCGAGGCACTCCGGGGCGCTCAGGATGCGCCCGGCCAGGATGATCTCCTTGGCTACCGGCTCACCGACCAACTCGGCCAGGCGCCAGAGCGCGCCGGCGGCGGGCAGAATCCCGAGCGCCGTCTCGGGGTTGCCGAGCCGCGCGCTCGTGGACGCGATGCGAAAGTCGGCGGCGTAGGCAAGCTCGGCTCCGCCACCGAGCGCCCAGCCGTCGATCGCGGCGATGACCGGCATCGGCAGCTTAGCGATGCGCGAAAACAGCCCGGAATTGATACCGAGCAGCGCGTCGTCGCGGCGGCGTTCGCGCAGCTGGGCGATGTCGGCACCCGACGCGAAGACGCCGTTCGCGCCGCTGATGATGAGGATGCGCGGCTGCTGCTCCAGCTCCGCGCAGATCGCGTGCAGTTCATCGATCATAATCTGGTCGATCGCATTGCGCACGTCGGGCCGGTCGAGTTCGACGTGCACCCGGTCGGCGCGGCGTTGAATCGACAGGGTGGTCGGGGTGTTGTTCATTGTGGGACGTCTCCGTTGAAGTCGGTGTGAAGTGGGCGTGAAGTTGGGGCAGAAGGGTACGTGTGCAAAATTGCGCCGCAGGAATGGTCAGGAATCGGGCGTACCAGCCGGGAAGACTCGCTTATAGCTGCGCCCGTCGGGCAGGGTCACGGTACGGCTGACCAGGTTTCCGCGGCGCACCTGAAGATAGATGGCCTGGGTGCTGACACCGCGCGCGGTCGCGGCCTCGGCGACGGACAGTCCCGGCAGGTCGGTCGGTATGCTGCTCGGCCGCGCTGATCGTTTACGGCCTGCTTCGAGCCGGTCGGTAATTTCGTCATCGCTGCCACCCCAACGCCATTTGGCGGCGGGCACTTTGAGCCCGGTCGCGTCTGCGATCTCCTCCCACGATTTCTCGGTCGTGAGCGCGGAGCGAACGGCGCCGATGGTGGCCGGGTCGATATCGAGGGCCGTTCGCAGTGAGCGGATGGCGCGCAGCCGCTCGAGCGGATCCGCCGCGACGCCATCGTCGAGAGCGATCAGAGAGTCCAGCGCCGCTCGGGTGGACGCAGTGAGGAAGTGTGCCATGTCGGTCTCACTCAGCGGACAGCGGGGTGGACGGTCTGAATGCCGCTGGGTCGGCAGAGCCGCCGAGTGCCGCGGCGAGCCTCTCGCGGGCTCGGGCGAGGTGCTCGTCCAGCAGCCGGGCCGCGGCCTCGCTCTCGCCCGCGCTAAGGAACGCGAGGATGCGCTCATGTTCGTCGTGGATCATGGACGTGTCAAGAAGCTTGAGGGCTTGCACTCGAGTCATGCACAGGCGTACCTCGCTCACGAGGGAGCGGTACATCTTGCTGATCCGCTCATTTCCGACGGCGTCGATGAGGCTCATATGAAATCGCATGTCGGGCTCGACGACCGCCAGCGGTGCCTCGTCGGTCAACGCGGCGATTTCGGCGTTGGCGCGCACCGCCTCCGCCGGAACCGAACGCGCTCGGGCGAGTCGGCGTAGAACCTCACTCTCCAGGTAAGCGCGGGCGAGATAGATGTCGCGCACGTCTGCGGGTTTGAGATCGGCCACGCGGGCGGTCTTGTGTGCGCCGCGCACGAGCAACCCTTCGGCGACAAGCCGCTCAATGGCAGCTTTGGCCGTGGGACGCGCGACGTCGTAAGTACCGGCAATGTCTGTCTCGGTCAGCGCGGCCGCGGGAGTGAGCCCACCCGAGAACAGCCGCTCGCGCAGGTCATTCGCGATCGCATCCACGATGGAAATTGCCGCAACGGGAATAACCACGGACACCGCCTCTCCTATCCGAAAGAACCGGACCACCCAATCTTGCCAGACAAGACAACCGGAATTGTTGACATACGTGAATACTTGTTAGACAATATTTCAATCGTCATCGGCATATGACGCAACCTCAGTGTGGAGAGATCATCATGCATTTCATTGCCCAGCCCGTCCGTCCGTTCGAATCGGACTCATTCCTACAGATCACCGACCCGATATCCGGTAACCTCATCCTCTCAGCGGCGTGCGCCGCGCTGCCGCTCGTCCTTCTTTTCGTGCTGCTCGGCGTCTTTCGCGTCAAGGCACACAAGGCAGCCCTCGCCAGCCTGCTGCTGTCCGTTGTGCTTGCCATTGTCGGTTGGCAGATGCCGGTCGGCCAGGCGCTGAGCGCCGCCGCCGCCGGAGCTTTCTACGGGCTGTTCCCGATCCTGTGGATCCTCGTGAACGCGCTGTGGATCTACAAACTCACCGTGGCGACGCGGTGGTTCGAGGTGCTCGGCCGCACTATCCGCTCGATCACCAATGACCTGCGCATTCTGGCAATCCTGATTGCCTTCTGTTTCGGCGCCCTGATGGAGTCGCTCGCCGGTTTCGGCGCCCCGGTTGCCATTTCGGCTGCCATGCTCATGGCTGCCGGCATGAAGCCGCTCAAGTCGGCCCTGGTCTCCCTCCTCGCCAACACGGCGCCGGTGGCCTTCGGTGCGATGGCCGCCCCGATCATCGCCCTCAACGGAGTGACCGGCCTGCCCATCCACGACTTGTCTCAGATGGCAGGCCGGCAGACTCCCTTCATTGCTCTTCTGGTTCCCCTCATCCTGGTCTTCATGGTCGACGGCAAGCGCGGACTCAAGCAGACCTGGCCGGTAGCCCTCATTGCCGGCCTCGTCTTCGGACTGTCCCAGTTCGTCACCTCGAACTTCTTTGCGGTCGAACTCACCGACGTCGTGGCCGCCGTGGCCACCATCATTGCCGTGCTGATCATGCTGCGCTTCTGGCAGCCGAAAGAGATCATCGGCGTGACGGATGGTGCTCCCACCGACGCCTCATCGGCCAGCGAACCGAGGATCGGTGTGCCCCTGCACCCGGTCTCCGCGGCACCAGCAACGTCCCTGGCCCCGACAACCGGCTCCATCGCAGTACTCGAGAAGACGACGCGCCCACCGGCAGCACACGTTTGGACGTCGATCGCTCCGTACCTGATCATCATGGGCATCTTCTCGATTGCTCAAATTCCGGCGGTCAAGGCATGGCTGAGTGTCGTCGGCAGCGTGACGTTCCAGTGGCCGGGGCTCGACGTCGTGAACGCCGCCGGTGACCCGGTTCCTGCACAGACGTTCAAATTCGACCACCTCAAAGCCACCGGCACCCTGCTGCTGCTCTCCGGTATCGTCACGATGGCGCTCTACCGGATGTCGATTCGCCAGGGCCTGGCCATCTACTGGCAGACGCTCGTGCAGTTGCGCTGGACCATTGTCACCGTCACCTCCGTGCTCAGCCTGTCGTTTGTCATGAACCTCTCGGGCCAGACAAATTCCCTCGGTGTCGCCCTTGCCACAACTGGCGTGTTCTTCGCCGTGCTCTCCCCCGTCATCGGCTGGCTCGGGGTGGCACTTACCGGCTCGGACACCTCCTCGAATTCGCTGTTCGGCCAGCTCCAGGTCGCTGCAGCGACGCAGACCGGCCTGTCGCCAGTGCTCATGGCGGCCGCAAATTCCTCCGCCGGTGTACTCGGTAAAATGCTCAGTGTGCAGAACCTCGCCGTCGCCGCGGCGGCTGTCGGCCTGGCCGGGGAGGAAGGTACCCTGTTCCGCAAGCTACTCGGCTGGAGTCTGAGCCTGCTCGCGCTCATCACGATCCTCATCGTGCTGCAGTCGACTCCCGTGCTGGGCTGGATGGTTCCGTAATGACGGACACCCTGACGCGACACGACGGTTCCGCATCCCCGTCGACGCTGCTCGATTCGCTGCGCACGGCCGTGCACGACCCGACCCGGGTGAAGAGCCGGGCCATCGACCTGCACGCCAACGCCCACGACGCTTCCCACTTTCTGCTGATCCCTCAAGCGGTCGTCGTGGCCGAGAACGCGCACGAAGTCGGCCAACTGCTCGCGGTCAGCGCCGCCCAGGGCATCCCCCTCACGTTCCGTTCCGGCGGAACCAGCCTCAGCGGTCAAGCCCTGACCGACGGCGTGCTCGTTGATGTGCGGCGCAATTTCAAGAAAATTGAGGTGCTGGACGCCGGCGGGCGCGTTCGGGTTCAGCCCGGTGTCACGGTGCGTGCCCTCAACAACCGGCTCGCCCGGTATGGGCGCAAGTTCGGGCCCGATCCGGCGAGCGAGTCCGCCTGCACAATCGGCGGCGTCATCGCCAACAACTCGTCGGGCATGGCCTGCGGCACCACAGACAACGCCTATCGCACCCTCGAATCACTCATCGTCGTACTGCCGAGCGGCACGGTCATCGACACCGGAACGACGGATGCCGACGAGCGTCTTCGGGCCCTTGAGCCCGAGCTGCACGAGGGGCTGCTCCGCTTGGCGCGGCGGGTTCGCGGCAACCCCACGTCCGTGGCGACGATTGAGCACCAATTTTCCATGAAGAACACCATGGGCTATGGCGTCAACGCGTTGCTCGACCATGATCGACCGGCGGAAATCCTTGCGCACCTCATCGTGGGAAGTGAGGGAACGCTCGGTTTCGTAGCCGAGGCCGTGTTTCGCACCGTTCCCAAGCTCGCTCACGTCACCACCAGCCTCATGGTGTTTGACGATCTGGAGGCGGCCAACGCCGCCCTGCCCGCGCTCGTCGACACGGGAGCGGCGACCCTCGAACTCATGGACGCACTCTCCCTGAAGGTGGGACAGAGCCTGCCGGACGCGCCCCCGATCATCCGCGATCTGGCCGTGCGCGACCACGCAACGTTGCTCGTTGAGTACCACGCCGACAACGCAGGACACCTCGCCGAGTTGCAGGCGACCGGGCTGGCACTTGCCGCCGGACTGGCCCTCAGCAGCCCGGCCGAGTTCAGCAGCGATGCGGGCGCGCGCGCCCAGATATGGCACCTGCGCAAGGGCCTGTATGCGGCGGTGGCCGGTGCGCGACCGCCGGGAACGACGGCCTTGCTCGAAGACGTCGTCGTGCCGGTTCCGGCGCTCGGCCGCACGTGCATCGAGCTGACGAATTTGTTCGAGCGCTACCAGTACCGGGACAGCGTAATCTTCGGGCACGCGAAAGACGGCAATATTCACTTCATGCTCACCGACGGTTTCGCCGGCACTGAGTCACTCGATCGGTACCGCAATTTCACCGAAGACATGGTTGACCTCGTGCTCGGCGAGGGTGGCTCGCTCAAGGCCGAACATGGCACCGGACGTGTAATGGCACCGTACGTTCGCCGCCAGTTCGGTGATGAGCTCTACGACGTCATGCGCCAGATCAAACGCCTCTGCGATCCCGTGGGAATGCTCAACCCGGGTGTACTGATCAACGACGACGCTGAAGTTCACCTGCGCGACATCAAATCCACGCCCGCAGTGGCCGAGGAAGTCGATCGTTGCGTGTCGTGTGGCTATTGTGAACCGGTCTGCCCGAGCCGCGAGATCACGCTCACCCCGCGGCAGCGCATCGTGACGTTGCGTGCCATCGAACAAGCCCGCATCGACGGCAACAGTGACCTCGTCGCCGAACTCACAAAGGACTACGACTACGACGCCGTGCAAACCTGTGCGGTCGATGGCATGTGCCAGACAGCGTGCCCGGTCAATATTGACACCGGACTGCTCGTCAAGAGTCTGCGTAAACAAGATGCGAATCCGGTTGCGAATGCCCTCTGGAACGTCGCCGCACAGAACTGGGGCACCGTGACACGTGGGGCGGGCCTCGCACTGAGCGTGGTGAAGAAGGTGCCGACCCCGCTCGTGCTGGGCCCGAACAAGATCGCCCGCGCCGTGCTCGGCACCGACACCGTGCCGCTCTACTCCGGCGAACTGCCGACCGGCGGGGTGTCGCGCGCGCGCCCAGCTCCTCTGGAAGCGGCATCCGTGGTGTACTTTCCGGCCTGCGTCAGCACCATGTTTGGCGCGGCGGATGCTGCCACTCCCGGCGTGCAGGTCAGTTTTGAAGAGCTGTGCCAGCGGGCCGACATCACCCTGCTCGTTCCACCGGGCATTGACACACTGTGCTGCGGCACGCCCTGGGCGTCCAAAGGCATGGCGGCGGGCCAGGCCACCATGCGTGCGCGCACCCTCGCGGCGCTGCATGCGGCCACCAATGATGGCGAACTCACCATCATCTGCGACGCCTCCTCGTGCACCGAGGGGCTGCGGCAGACAATCGAGAGCGACACGAGCGCCAATCGGCTGAGTGTGATGGACGCGGTCGAATTCGCCGCCGCGCACATTTTGCCTTCCCTTCCCGAGTACGTCAAGCTCGAATCGCTCGCGCTGCATCCCACGTGCTCGTCGACTCGGATGGGAATCAACGCGGCGCTCGACAGTGTGGCGGGCGCAGTCGCTGACCAAGTCGACGTACCCGAGAACTGGGGATGCTGCGGATTCGCCGGAGACCGGGGCATGCTTCACCCCGAACTGACCGAATCGGCCACCCGGATTCAATCCGAGGAGATCGTCGCCCTCGACTCGACCGCGCACGCCTCGTGCAACCGCACCTGTGAACTCGGCATGACACGGGCGACCAAAGCGCCGTACCGGCACGTGCTGGAGTTGCTCAACGAGGTATCGCGCCCCGCCTGACAACCCGAGAGCGTGAGATCAGGCGAGCACCACGACCGAGTGCGGCGCCAGCTGCAGGGAGTGCGGCAGCCGGCCCTGCACGGCATCACCGCCGGTCGCGAAGGACAGCACGACGTCGCCCCTCCCGGCCGGGATGTGCACCAGCTGCGCACTGAGATTGATCAGAATCTTGGCGCCGCCGCGGTGCAGCCGCAGCCAGCCCGCTCCCGCATCAAACTCGACGGCGATCTGGTCGAACCGGGGGTCGGTGAAGTCCGGGCGGCTGCGCCGCAGCGCGGCCAGCTCCCGATAGAACCCGAGCAAGCGCGCGTGCTCCGGCTCGGTGGCTTCCTTCCAGTTCAGCTTGGAGCGTTCGAACGTCTGCACATCTTGCGGGTCGGGAACCTGCGCCGGATCCCAGCCCATGCGGGCGAATTCGTTGATGCGGCCGGTGGCGGTGGCGGCGCCGAGCTTCGGTTCGGGATGCGACGTGAAGAACTGCCACGGCGTCGTGGCTCCCCACTCTTCACCCATGAACAGCATGGGCGTGTACGGGCCGAGCAGCGTCAACGCGGCAGCAATCGCAAGCTGACCGGTGTCGAGCTGCTCGCTCAGTCGGTCGCCGACGGCACGGTTGCCGATCTGGTCGTGGTTCTGGGAGGCGACGACCAGCCGCCACGTGGGCATCCGCTCGAGGTCGATGCGGCGGCCGTGGGTGCGCTCGCGAAAGCTCGAGTAGGTGCCGTCGTGAAAGAACCCGTGGGACAGCACCTTGGCGAGGGCGCTGAGCGGTTCGAAATCGGCATAGTAGCCGGTCGTTTCGCCGGTGAGCGCGACGTGCACGGCGTGGTGGAAGTCGTCACTCCACTGCGCGTCGAGGCCGTAGCCGTTGGCGTCGCGCGGGGTCACGAGGCGGGGGTCGTCGAGGTCGGACTCGGCGATAAGGGTGAGTGGTCGCCCGGTTTCGGCGCTGAGAGCGGCGACCTCGACGGCGAGCTGCTCGAGCAGGTGGGTGGCGCTCGCATCGTGCAGCGCGTGCACCGCATCGAGGCGCAGTCCGTCGACGTGGTAGTCACCGAGCCACATCAGCGCGTTGTCAAGAATATAGCGACGCACCGGGTCGGAGTGCGGCCCGTCAAGATTGAGCGAAGAGCCCCAGGTGTTGCCGGCGGCCTCGCTGAGGTACGGGCCGAACTGTGGCAGGTAGTTGCCGCTCGGCCCGAGGTGATTGTAGACGACGTCCTGAATAACGCCGATGCCGCGCTGGTGGCAGGAGTCGACGAAGGTTTGGTACGCGGTCGGGCCGCCATAGCCCTCGTGCACGGCATACCAGAGAACACCGTCGTAACCCCAGTTGTGCGTGCCGTTGAACGCGTTCACCGGCAACAGTTCGACGAAGTCAACGCCGATCGATTGCAGGTGATCGAGCCGGCTGGCGGCCGCGTCGAGAGTGCCCTCGGGCGTGAACGTTCCCACGTGCAGCTCGTAAATGATGGCGCCGGCGAGCTGTCGGCCGGTCCAGTCCGTGTCCTGCCAGACGTGGGCGGAAGCGTCGAAGGTACGCGAGAGGGCGTGCACCCCGGCAGGCTGGCGCCGTGACCTCGGGTCGGCGAACGGTCCGCGCCCGTCAACAATGAACCCGTAGTCCATCGCGCCGCTGACGTTACGGCGAGTGGATGCCGGCAGCTCCCACCACCCATCGTCTCCCGCCGCCAGCTCCAGCCGGTCCTGACCCAGTTGAACCTGCACGGCCTGCGCGTCGGGCGCCCAGATTGCGAATTTCTGAGCGTTCATGCGTGTCGTCCTGTGGGGGTGGAAAGATGATCTCGGTCACCGGCGGCGACCAGCAGCGCCACCGGGTAACGCGCGAGCACGTCAGCGACACGAAGGCTCGGTCCATCGAAGCGTTCCTGCGTGAGCAGATCGAGGTAGCTGCGGCCGGCCACGGCAATCGTCGTGTCACCCCAGCCACCAGCCGCCTGCAGCCCGATCGGCAGCCGGGTGGCGAGTGTGATCGCTCCCCCGCGATCGAACGCCACGACGTGGCCGGCGGCCGTCCCGCAGGCGGGCACAGGGGCGTAGCGGGTGAAGCGGTCCGACCGGTCTCGGCGCAGCCGCAGGGCCCGTGACGTGACCAGCAGCTTGGCGGCGCCGCTCTCGTCGACCGGGGGAAACCACCCGCTGTCGATGCGGGTAAGCAGCTCGCGGCGCAGCTCATAATCGACCGGACGACGATTGTCGGGGTCGACGAGCGAGGTCTCCCATAATTCACTGCCCTGATAGACATCGGGAACCCCCGGCATGGTCAGTTGCAACAGTTTGAGCGAGAGCGAATTGCTCCAGCCGGCCTGCTGCACCCGGCTTGCCAGGCCGGTGACGAGGTCGTGGGTCGGCCCCGGCCGGACGGCGGCCGCGACGAGGTCGTCGATGGCCGCTTCGAAATCGTTGTTCGGCTGCGTCCAGGTGGTCGACGTGCCGGCTTCGCGCGCCGCCTTGAGCGCGTAGGCCGCGAGCCGTTCCCGGCTGGCCGGCCAGGCGCCGACAATCGCCTGCCAGAGCAGGTTCTCGACGGGGGCATCCCCGAGCGGATGCAGCGCCCGCAGGTGCTCCAACACGGCCTCCCACTCGGCGGGCATCTCGGCGAGCACCGAAATACGAGCCCGAACGTCTTCGCCGCGTTTGGTGTCGTGGGTCGACAGCGTCGTCATCGAGTGTGGAAACCCGGCCTGGCGCATGCGCTGCCGGTCGTGGAATTCCGCAACCGATATGGCAAACTCGTTAGGATCGGCGCCCACCTCATTGAGGGAGGTCAGCCGGCTGAACCGGTAGTAGGCCCGATCTTCGACGCCCTTGGCCATGACCATGCCCGAAGTCTGTTGAAAGCGTGCGGCGGCCGGATGCGCGGGGTCGCCCAGCAGCGGCAGCAGCCGGGTGATCTCGCTCTCGAGTTCCGGGCGGTGGGCGATAGACCGATCTGCCGACTCCTGGAGATTCTCGAGGCCCAGCGGCAGATAGGAGCGATAAACCGGAAACCAGGCCAGCAGTTCGGCCACGGCGTCGGCGGTGTGCTCGGCGCTCGGATCGTCTCTGTGAAGCAGACGGGCGATGCGCAGCACCTCGGAGCGCAGAATGCCATCGGCCACCGAGCGTTTGTTGCGATAGACCAGGTCTCCCCATGCGGCGCCATCGTCGTACAGCCGGGACTCCAAGGCGTCGAGGGCGTTCTGGCCGGCCGGATCAACGAGCACCCGGTCGACGTCGGCGAGGGCGTCATACCCGGTGGTGCCAGCGGTCGCCCAGCTCGTCGGCAGTTGCTCGCGCCCCTCGAGAATCTTCTCCACCAGCACGTAGGCACCGTTGGTCGCCCGGCTCAGCGCATCGAGGTAGCCAGCCGGGTCGGCGAGGCCGTCCGGGTGGTCGACCCGCAGTCCCTGCACAAGGCCGTTTCGCACCCAGCGCACGATCTCGGCGTGCGACTCATCGAACACCCACGGCACCTCGACGCGAATGCCCGCCAAACTATTCACGGCGAAGAATCGACGATAGTTCAGTTCGGCATCGGCGCGGCGCCAGTTCACCAGCTCATAGTGCTGCCGTTCGTGCACGTCGGCCGGGCTCGCACCGTGCTCGACCGTTCCGGCTGCTATCGGAAAACGATTGTCGAAGTAGCGCAACTCGCCGTCCACGAGCTCCAGCCGGTCGAGCTCGCCCGGACCGTCACCGCCCGAATCGTTCCCACTGTCTTCGTCACCGAGCACGGGAATGCGAATTCTGCCCTGGCCGAACGCCCAGTCGACGTCGAAGGCCTCGGCGTACCGCGACTGCTGGCCGTTCTGCAGCAGGTCCCACCACCAGGAGTTGTGACAGGGCGTCGCAACGCCCACGTGGTTGGGCACGATGTCCACGAGCACGCCCCGCCCGGCCTGGTGCGCCGCCGCAGCGAGCCGGTCCAGGGCAGCCGCTCCGCCGCGCGCCGGGTCGACGAGGGAATGGTCAACAACGTCGTAACCGTGGTCCGATCCTGCTTCGGCTTTCAGCAGCGGCGACAGGTAGACCCAGTCGGCGCCGAGATCGCGAATGTAGCCGACAATTTTCGCCGCCGCATCGAGGTCGAAACCCGCCGTGATCTGCAGGCGGTAGGTCGACAACGGCACGGCCACTGGCCCCGTCGCAAAATGTTCTCTGTCGAAGGTCACTGGCCCGGCTCTTCGTCCAGGCTCGGTAGCGTGATCAGGCCGGTGGCACCGGCCAGGGAAGCCGCAACGGAGTGATCGGGCGCAACTTCGGGTTCGTGATAGGCGCGCAACACCACGAGGGAGCGGCCCGCTACCGTTTGAATGGCTCCCGCCGGGCGGGCAATGGAATCGGCCCCCTCACCGGCGGTGTCGACCACAATCTCCCAGGCTGGGGCATATTCGTCGGGCGGCAGCGTGAACTCGACGTCCTTATCGTCGGCATTGAACAGGAGCAGAAAGTTCACGTCGGTGACGTCCTGGCCGCGCACGTCGCGCTCGCGGATCCCGTTGCCGTTGAGAAACTTGGCGACCGTTCGGGTAAGATTTTCGTCCCAGTCCTCCGGCGCCATCGGCTCACCAACAGTGTTGAGCCAAACGATGTCGGGCAATGACTCACCCGCCACCCGTTTTCCGGGGCGACCGTCGAAGAATCGACTGCGCCGAAACGTCGGGTGTTCCCGGCGCAGGCGGGACACGGCCGCGGTGAATTCGATCAGCGGCACATCGGCTTCGTCCCAGTGCACCCAGGTCAGCTCGGAATCCTGCGCATAGGAGTTGTTGTTGCCGAGCTGGGTGCGGCCCAGCTCGTCGCCGTGCAGCAGCATCGGCACCCCCTGCGACAACAACAGTGTCGAAATGAAGTTGCGTGCCTGCCGAGCGCGAAGCCCACGAATCTCGGGGTCATCAGTGGCACCCTCAACGCCGGAATTCCACGACCGGTTGTGTGACTCGCCGTCGTTGTTGTCTTCGCCGTTGGCATCGTTGTGTTTTTCGTTGTACGACACCAGGTCGGCGATGGTGAAGCCGTCGTGCGCGGTGACGAAGTTGATCGACGCCATCGGGCGGCGCCCGGAGTGTTCGTAGAGGTCCGCCGATCCCGCCACTCGGGAGGCGAATTCACCGAGTGTGGAGGGCTCCCCGCGCCAGAAATCGCGCACGGTGTCGCGGTATTTGCCGTTCCACTCCGACCATTGGGAGGGAAAATTGCCCACTTGGTAGCCGCCGGGGCCGACGTCCCACGGCTCGGCGATGAGTTTGACCTGCGACACGATCGGGTCTTGCTGCACGAGCTCGAAGAAGGTGGAGAGCTTGTCGACCTCGTACAGGTCGCGGGCCAGGGCCGAGGCCAGATCGAACCGAAAGCCGTCGACGTGCATTTCGAGTACCCAGTAGCGCAGCGAGTCCATGATGAGCTGCAGCACGTGCGGGTGACGCACGTTGAGGGTGTTGCCGGTGCCCGTGTAGTCCATGTAGTACCGCTTGTCGTCGTCCATCAGTCGGTAGTAGGCCTCGTTGTCGATGCCTTTGAACGAGAGGGTCGGCCCCATGTGGTTGCCCTCGGCGGTGTGGTTGTAGACCACGTCGAGAATAACTTCGATTCCGGCGTTGTGCAGGCTGCGCACCATGCCCTTGAATTCCTGCACTTGCTGGCCGAGGTCACCGGTCGAGGAATACGCGTTGTGCGGCGCGAAAAACCCGATGGTGTTGTAGCCCCAATAATTGTTGAGGCCCTGTTCCACGAGGATGCCGTCGTTGACGAACTGGTGCACGGGCATCAATTCGATGGCGGTCACGCCAAGCTTTTGCAGGTGTTCGATGACCGACGGGTGCGCCAATCCCGCGTAGGTGCCACGCTGGCTTTCCGGTACCGAGCCTTGCAGCTTGGTGAGGCCTTTAACGTGTGCCTCGTAGATGAACGACTCACTGTAGGGCGTGCGCAGCGCCCGGTCACCGGTCCAATCGAAGAACGGGTTCACGACCACGCCGAGCATCATGTGCGAGGCGGAGTCCTCGTTGTTCGGCGAGTCGGGGTCATCGAAATCGTAGGAGAACAGCGAGGGATCCCAGTCGATGATCCCTGTCGCCGCCTTCGCATAGGGGTCAAGCAGCAACTTGTTCGGGTTGGCCCGGTTGCCGGCCGCCGGATTGTAGTCACCGTGCACCCGATACCCGTAGCGCTGGCCCGGTTGAACGAGCGGCAGGTAGCAGTGCCAGATATAAGCGGATGACTCGCGCACTTCGACGCGCGTCTCACCTCCGTCTTCGTCAATGAGACACAGCTCGACGCGTTGGGCGCCTTCGCTGAACAGCGCGAAATTGGTACCGCTCCCGTCAAACGTTGCGCCGAGGGGGTAGGCGGTTCCGGGCCAAGTTTCCATGAGACTCCTCGGGATGAAGGTGGGACACGGTCAGGTGCGAGGTTGAGCGACAAGACGGCGTGCGCGCTTGGATAATACGCTACAGGCATCCGCCGACATATGCGGTCACGCGCGCCTGCGCCCGGAACGGGCTCAGCCGAGTTGCTCGCGCACGAGCGGCGACACCTCAGTGCCAAAGAGCTCGATGCTGTTCATCAGTTTCTCGTGCGGCAGCGCGCCGATGCTGTATTTCAGGTCAAAGCGAGAAAGCCCGAGACCCTGCACGACGGTGGCGATTTTCGTCGCCACGGTCTCGGGCGAGCCGACGAAGACGGCACCGTCGCGGCTGGCATCCTGCTCAAAGCGTTCCCGAGTGGCGGGGCCCCAGCCGCGTTCCCAACCGATGCGGTTCTGCATGGCCTCATAGTGTGGCCACATTTCGTCGCGAGCCTCTGCATCCGTTGCGGCGACATAGCCCGGCGAGTGCTCACCGATCGGCAGTGTGGGCTTCTCAAACTTTGCCAGGGCGCGGTGATACAGGTCAACGAGGGGCGCGAACGCGAGCGGGGTGCCTCCGATGATCGCGAGCGGGGTGCCTCCGATGATCGCGAGCATGACGGGCAGTCCGTAGTGTGCGGCGCGAATGACCGATTCGGGACTGCCGCCCACACCGATCCAGGTCTTGATCGACCCGGATTCGGTCGGCGGAAACACGGTCTGGTTGCTCAGCGCAGCCCGGGTCCGGCCGGCCCAGGTCACCGGTTATTCCTTGAGCAACTCGGTGAACAGGTCCAGTTTCTCTTCGAACAGTTGCTCGTAGTCGCCGAGGTCAAGACGGAAGAGCGGAAAGGATTCGGTAAACGAGCCACGTCCGAGAACGACCTCGGCTCGGCCGCTCGACACGGCGTCGAGCGTGGCGAACCGCTGGTAGACCCGCACCGGGTCGTCGGAACTGAGCACGGTCACCGCTGAGCCGAGACGAATCCGGCTGGTCTGGCCGGCGATCGCAGCGAGCACCACCTCGGGTGCGGAGACAGAGAAATCGGCGCGGTGGTGTTCGCCGATGCCGAAGAGGTCCAGGCCCACCTGATCGGCCAGCACGGCCTCCGGCACGACATTGCGGAGCACCTGCGACTGATGGAGCGGCTGACCGTGGGCGTCGAAGGTGACGTCACCGAAGGTATCGAGGCCTAGCTCAAGTTTGTCCGTCACGCGGTAGGGCCTCTCACAACAACCGGCATCTCTATGCAGATGCATATACCGAAGGAACCTGAGCCCGACACAGCTAATTCCACCAAACCCGTACTGGCGAGGCAGGATGGAGCGGACAGCAGGCACGAGCCACCAGAATAGAGCCGTGTGCCGCCGCGGCGCCCAACGAATAGGAGCCCTCATGACTGAATCCGACCTCATCAACGCCTGGGTCAAAGCCCGCGGGCACATTATCGCCGCTCAGGCGGCTCCCACGTTTTTGTTGACCGCGATCGTCGGCTTTCTAGCATTGGGTCTGGCAACCGCTGACCCAATGGTGCGCATCGCGACCGCCGGTATTCTGCTCGCTTCGGGTATTCTTGGGGCCGTGGCGCAGATCGCCGCGGCGAACGAAGGACTCGCTGTCATCGCCGACCTGCGCGCTCTGCAGGCGCCCAGTTCACTCGCTCAGTGCATTGTGGCCATGGGCAGGTGGGTCAATGTCGTACGGTTTCTCACGCCGGCGATCTTCGTCGTGGTGTACATCGCACTGTTGGCCGCACTTTTTCTCAGCACACGCTGAGCGACGACCGCCCTACCTCAGCGTTCGCCCGGAATCTACGGAAAACGGGCGTCACGGCTGCCGCGGCGGGCACGCCACCACTCCCAGGCCCTCGTCACGATGCGCTTGAGAAACGCGCCCGCACGCCGGGCCGCTGAGAACTCCGTTCCGAGCATGGCGAGGCCCAAAAAGACGACGAGCCAGCCCGGACCCGGCAGGGGAATCAGAACAACACCGATCACGACGATGGCCGTGCCGAGCAGTCCGAGGCCGAGACGATAAACGAAGAGTAGATAGGGGTGCCCGTCAACCCAGACCCGAACGCGGCGCAGGGCACGACGTACCGGATGCCGCGGGTCTCCGCCGCTGGTTATATCGCGGGACAAATTCTCAGACATTTACGCAACCTAATTCAGATTTCTGGGAAGTCGCCGCCGCATAGCACCGGGGGCCACCTCTATTGACGTAAACTTCGCACTATTCGACAGGCCGCACATTCGCCAGCCCTACTATCCGGCAGCGGCACTATTCGGTGCAGCATCGAGGTAATACCACTGGTGGTCAACCTTCAGAAAACGGCTGATTTCATGCTGCCGCCCCGCTATGCCGTCTACACGAAAGTGCGCTATGAATTCCACAACGCCTTCTCTATCGAATAAACCGCCACCCACGGTGCGCACGATATCGAGCCACCGCCACGTTATCGCCGCATCCAGGTCGAGTGAGACCGGCTTAGTGAGCGGATGCCAGGTATTCAGCAGATACTGCGCGTTGCCGCAGGCATAGGCGCTATACCGCGACCGCATCAGCCGTTCGGCTGTAAGCGGCACGGTAGCACCGCTATAAAAGCGGCCGCAGCAGACGGAATAGGTGTCCCCGCTCAGGCAGGGACACCGCTGCTCCGGAGTAGACATGACCTGTGGCGCCGATACGAGTGCGTGAAGCGGTGGTGTGCGTTCGGGCTCTACTTGGCCTGCGCGTTGGCGTACGCCTCGCGCACGGTTCCCGCGATGCGCCCACGGTCGGATACCTGCATGCCGTTGGCGCTTGCCCAGGTGCGGATAGCCTGCAGTTCGGCCCGGTCCGAACCGGCCGAACTGGCACCGCGCGGCTTTGCAGGCACGTAGCCCACGCGTCGTGAAACACTCGTGTACTGCTTCAGTGCGGATCGAAACTTTACGAGATTCTCTGCGGACAGATCGATTTCGTACGAGTCGCCCTCAAAGGCATATGAAACGGTGGCTCCGGAGCCATTCTCGATAACGGTGCCGTCGAGGTCGTCGAGTAGTTGAACCGTGGTCTTCTTCATTCTGAGATTCTCCAATGAGGTGTCGAATACATTCGGGATGGATACATTCGCCTGTGGCATTCACCACTAACGAAGTATCGCCGTCCAACGCCTTTTCCGATACCCGCCACGCGGTATTTCTTTTGTATTCACCACTCGTCCCCTGCAGAGTACAAGAGGATAGGCCCTACTCGTCACGGAAGAGACCCGATCAGCGGCCTGGTGGCATCCGTGTGAATGGGCGATGGCGGCCTCGCGGCGACGCTCATCCCGCCAGCACTCGCGCATCAGTAAAAAAAATAAATCATCAGCGAAAAAAGATATATGGGCCAGAAAAAAACGCGAGAAGAACGTGGAGCGCAAAAAAACCCCGACGATGTCGGGGTTTTTTGGTACCTGGTGGATCCGAGGGGATTCGAACCCCTGACCCCCTGCATGCCATGCAGGTGCGCTACCAGCTGCGCCACGGACCCAGATTGTTGTTTCAAATCTCTCCGAAACAACTTTGTTAGCTTACTACACAGAATGTGATCTACGAAACCGCAGCTACTCCGCGACCTCTTCCGCCACCTCTTCCGCCGCCACTTTTGAGGGAATGCCGGTTGGAATCACCGGGCAGTCCTTCCAGAGACGCTCCAGGGAATAGTACTGGCGCTCTTCCTCGTGGAACACGTGCACGACCAGGTCGCCGAAGTCGACGAGCACCCAACGACCGGCAGCGCGTCCCTCACGACGCAGCGGCTTGTGGCCGGCCTCGATCAGCTTGTCTTCAATCTCACCGGCGATAGCGACAACGTTGCGCTCAGAGCGACCCGTGACGATAAAGAAAATATCGGCCAGGGGAAGCGGGTTCGAGACGTCGAGGGCAACCAGATCTTCGCCTCCCTTCGATTCGGCGGCAGCGACGGCGACTGTGAGCAACTCGAGGGCGTGAGGCGAAGTGGTCATGAATGAATCCTTGAGATTGTGCTGCGAGGCATTAGTGCGCCCGCGGCGATGATGGGGGAACGAAAGAAAGCGAGCCGCAGAGGCTCGCGAGGCAGGAGTGAGGTGGACGCACACCGGCAGCCACTAAAAAATACCCAATAAGTAGCCGGTCACGAAGAGTGCCAGAACGCTGACGGCGAGAGCAGCCGTCGTGACGACCAGAACCATCGGTAGCGAGGCGCGCTGTTTTTTGGGCGGCGTCAACATGCCTCGCGTCGAGGCGTGCGTGCTCACAGCGCGACTCGCGCTGACCGGTGCCGAATCTCCGCCGAGCTGATCGGCGTCGAGTTGGTCCATTACGTGGTCCATCTCTGAGGAATCAAACAGGTTCGGATGCGCGCCGGTCGACCCGAGGCTGCGCGGCAGGTCGAACGAGCCGGTGATCATGATTTCGCCCGTATTGGAGATCGGACTTACGCTCTGACCCTGGTTGGGGATCAACGGCAAAATGAGCGCGTTCGTGGTGGTGGGGATACCGCCAGCCCCAATACCGCGACTGATCAGTTCGTCGAGGGACTGGTCGGGCGGTGGCACCTCGGCCCGGGCCGCATCCTCGTCGATCGACCAGTGTCCGATCGGCGGCGTCCAGCCGGTATACGCGCGTGGCGTTACGTCGTCTGCCCCGGTCAGGTCAGCCACGACCGGGTCAGCCACGATGGGTTCGGCGTACATCTGCTCGGGTTCGACGAGGTCGGCAGTGGGTTTGGCTGGTTCGAGCTCGATCAACTCGGCCTCGACCAGCTCAGCATCGGCCAGCTCAGCATCGACCAGCTCAGCATCGACCGGGTAGCTCGCTTCATGCGGCAGTTCATCCGCACCACGCGCCTGTTCCTCACGAGCGTGCAGAGCGCGCAATTCCCGGCGACTCAGGGTGTGCGCGGCTCGAACCGGAGCCGAATCGACGGGTTCCGGTGCAGCGGATGCGGACGCTGCGGTGGGACGCGCGGGAGCGGTAATCTCGCTCGGTGCTCCCTGCTCTTGGACGGTGTGGTGTCGGCGCGATCGGCTCGATCGGTTCAATGACGGATTGTGTGCCGGTGCGGCAAACGAGGCCGGGCGGAGCGCTGCCGGGCTCAGCGCCGGAACGTCCAGGATCGGGATGGCGTCGAGCACCGCGGCGACTTCGTCGCCCTGATCGCGGGCGAGTTCACGCGCTTCGCGTCGGCTCAGCGGCTGATGGTCTCCCAACGTCATGCCACACTCCGATACAGATGATGCTTTGAGATGTACTGGACAACCCCGTCGGGGACCAGATACCAGACAGGGAATCCCCGATTGACCCGTGCCCGGCAGTCAGTGGACGAAATAGCCAGTGCCGGAACTTCCAATAAGCTTACGTCCTGGTTCGGCAAACCCGAAACGCTCAGCTCATGGCCCGGGCGACTCACAGCGACGAAGTGCGCCAGCTGCCAGAGTTCGCGCACGTCTTTCCAGCCAAGAATCTGAGTGATCGCATCCGCTCCGGTAATGAAGAACAATTCGGCGTCCGGGCGTTCTTCGTGCAGATCACGCAGTGTGTCAATCGTGTAGGTCGGGCCGACCCGGTCGAGGTCAACCCGGCTCACGGTAAACCGAGGATTGGACGCGGTCGCAATCACGGTCATCAGATACCGATGTTCGCCACGCGTTACGCCGCTCTTCTGCCAAGGCTGTCCGGTCGGCACAAAGATAACCTCGTCGAGGTCAAAACTCTGCGCAACCTCGCTGGCAGCAACGAGGTGCCCATGGTGGATTGGGTCGAACGTTCCGCCCATCACGCCGATGCGCGGACGACGAACTGTCACGTTACGATCAGGCTTCTAGTGGCCACCGGTGCTGGACGTAGGATCGTGTGCGCCGTGCGCGGCGGCGTAGGCATCAGCCTTGCCGCTGTGGCGGTTGGAGACTTCGCGAAAGCTCCACAGCACGACGCCGAGAGCCAGGAACAGGACGGCCGCGACCATCGGGTAGGCGATAATCGGCAACGGCAGGGCGATGTGCTCGACCTCGGTCAGTACGGCACTCACAAAAGACATCGGTTCTCCATTCACGCGCTACACCGTTCTGCGCGGTTTGATGGGCTGCGACAGGTCGCGGGCCCGGCGACTCACGCCGTTGTTCCAGTCTAGCCGGACCTGAGTGCCAGGTAGGGACCTAAGCGCGCACCTGTCCGGTGCCGCGAACGATCCACTTTGTACTGGTCAGCTCTGGCAAACCCATCGGTCCACGTGCGTGCAGCTTCTGGGTGGAAATACCCACCTCGGCACCGAAACCAAACTCGCCGCCGTCGGTGAACCGGGTCGAGGTGTTGACCATGACCGAAGCCGAGTCGACCTCGTTCAAAAAACGTTCTGCGTTCTGCAGGTCATTCGTGATGATCGATTCGGTGTGCCCGGTGGAATAGCGGCGAATGTGCGCGATGGCTTCGTCGAGCGAGTCGACGATTGCGACCGAGATGTCGAGACTCATGTATTCGGTGCCCCAGTCTTCGTCGGTCGCCGGGACCGCTGTCGGATAGATGGCGCGGGTGCGGGCATCCGCGTGGATGGTGACGCCGGATGCCGCGAGCTTCGCGAGCACGTCGGGAAGGAGCCGTTCGGCGGCGCCGCGGTGCACGAGCAGGGTTTCAAGGGCATTGCAGACGCTCGGACGGTGGGTCTTGGAGTTGTGCACGATATCGATCGCCCACTTTTTGGTGGCCGTCTCGTCGAGGAAGACGTGCACGACGCCGGCTCCGGTCTCAATGACCGGCACCTGGGACTCGGTCACAACGGTCTGGATGAGGTTGGCGCTGCCGCGGGGTATGAGCACGTCGACGTAACCGCGGGCCTTCATCAGTTCGGTCGCGCCGGCCCGACCAAACGGGTCGATGGTTTGCACCGAATCGGCATTGAGTCCGGCCGCTGTGATCGCCGCCTGCACGAGGTCGATGAGCACCCGATTGCTGTTTTCGGCGGCGGAACCGCCGCGGAGCACGACGGCGTTGCCGCTCTTCAGGGCGAGGGCCGCAAGGTCAACGGTGACATTGGGGCGAGCCTCGTAGATGACGCCGATAACGCCGAAGGGAACGCGCACCTGGCTGATCTTGATGCCGTTGGGTAGGCTGCTGCCGCGCACGACCTGACCGACCGGGTCGGTGAGCAGGGCGATCTGGTCGACGGAGTCGGCAAGGGCTGCGATACGGAACGCGTCGAGCTTCAGACGGTCGAGCAGGCCGGCCGTGAGACCGTTGGTGGCGCCAGCGGCGAGGTCGGCCTCGTTCGCCGTGACTATGTGCCCGACGTGATCGCGCAGCGACTGGGCAATCAGTGTGAGGGCCTTGTTCTTCACTTCCGTGGGCGCTGAAGCGAGCGACACGGAGGCGGCGCGAGCGGCCTCAAGGGTGGGCGTGAGCTGGGCTACATCGTTCAGAGACTGCAACATGCCCCTAGTTTACGCCGAGGCTGTAGCGAGAGACTATTTGGGATTGGTCAGGATATCCGCAGCGCTGACGGTGCGATCGAGGGTTCGAACCAGGTTCCGACTGGTTCGCCGCGCAGCGCCTCGGCCACCAGACCGGTCGCGGTCACGAGCACGGCGGTTCCAGCCTGGGCGGCAATGCGAGCCGCCGTCACCTTCGTGCTGGCTCCGCCGGTGCCGACACCGTTGACGGCCGTTGCACCGAATTCCATGCCGACCAGGGGGTCACCGGAAGGCACATGGCTGATGCGCTCTGCCCCGGGTAGGTGCGGCGGACAGGTGTAGAGGGCGTCGACATCGCTGAGGAGCACCAGCAGGTCTGCATTGATCAGGGTGGCGACGAGGGCAGCCAGCCGGTCGTTATCGCCGAATCGAATTTCATGAGTGGCAACCGTGTCGTTTTCGTTCACGATCGGAAGAATACGCAGCGCCATCAGGCGTTCCATGGCGCGCTGTGCATTGCCGCGATGGGTGGCGTTGTCGAGGTCGCTCGCGGTGAGCAGCACCTGGCCGGCCACGATGTCGTACCGGTCGAGGCTGTCCTGATACCGAAAAATCAACAGATTCTGGCCAACGGATGCCGCAGCCTGCTGCGTCGCCAGGTCGGTCGGGCGTTCCTGCAACTGCAGGTACGGCATTCCGATCGCGATGGCGCCCGACGACACCAAAACCACCTCGGTGCCCCGAGCGTGGGCTTCGGCCAGGGCATCAACGAGGGGTGCGATGTTGCCGGATTTTTCGCCGCTGATCGACGAGGAGCCGACCTTGACGACGATGCGTGCGGCCGATCGCACGACCTGCTGGGAGTGAGCCCTCATCGGTCGCTGTTTCCTGGGCTGACAACGCTCACCACGTGCAACCCCACATGCAACTTGCCCTCCGGCGCGAATTATGGACGCAACACACGACCATCGGCAGCTTAGCGCAGCGCACCACCGCACCCGTTCAGAGCAGCGCGCGATGCTCTTCGCTGGCCGTCGGTTCGAACCAGGTGCCCACGTGCTCGCCGCGCAGGGCGGCGGCGGCCAGGACGGTCGACGTGACCAGAACGGCGGTGCCGGCCTTGGTGGCGAGGCGGGCGGCAACGACCTTGGTGCTCGCTCCCCCGGTACCGACGCCGGTTGCCCCACTCGAGCTGAATTCAAAACCATCGAGCGGGTCGTCCGCGGCGATGAAGTCGAGCTTTTCAGCCCCCGGCAGGTGCGGTGGCTTCGTGTACAGCGCGTCGACGTCGCTGAGCATGATCAGCAGGTCGGCGTGGATGAGCGTCGCGACGAGCGCCGCGAGGCGGTCGTTGCTGCCGAACCGCAAACCGTAGACGGCCACGGTGTCGTTCTCGTTGACGACTGGCAGAATGCGCAGGTCGAGCAGACGTTCGAGCGCGCGCCGGGTGTTGCTGCGGTGCGGTTCCTTGAGGGCGTCGCCCTCGGTCAACAGCACCGTGCCGGCCGCGATGCCGTAGCGGTCGAGGCTTTCCTGGTAGCGAAAGATCAGCACGTTCTGCCCGACGGCAGCGGCCGCCTGCTGTGTGGCGACGTCGCTGGGACGTTCTTCCAGGTTCAGAAACGGCATGCCGGTGGCGACTGCGCCCGACGAGATCAGCACGACCTCGGTGCCGCGACCGTAGGCCTCGGCCAGGGCGTCAACGAGCGGGGTGATCTGGTCGGATTTCTCGCCGCTGATCGACGAAGACCCGACCTTCACGACGACGCGCTTCGCGCCGGCTACGTTGTCTCTGGCTAAGCCACTCACTTCCGTGCTTCTTCCACTGTGTCGCTGTCGGTACTGCTGTCGACCTCGGTCCTGGCTTCGGTCTCGGTCTCGGTCTCCGCTGCATCCGTCGACGCGATATCGGCGGCAGCGATTCCCCCATTTGCCGTCAACTCGACATCGGCAAAGCGCACGTCTTCGTTGTATTCCTCTTCACCGGTCTGCCACATGCCGGCTTCGCGTTCGCGAATGAGTTCGGCACGAGCCGACGACTTGGCGTCCATCCGGCCGAAGTACTCTTCTCGGCGTTCGTTGCTGGTACGGCGTTTGGGCTCGTCGAGGCGGGAATCGGTTCCGCGCGGAGCGGTGATGAGCTCGGCGGTCGAGGTGAGCGTGGGCTCCCAGTCGAAGACGACGCCGTGGCCAGGGCCGATAATGACGGTCGACCCGGCGATGGCACCCGACTTGTACAGCTCGTTTTCGATACCGAGTTTGGCCAGCCGGTCGGCGAGGAAGCCGACGGCCTCGTCGTTGGTGAAGTCGGTCTGCTGAATCCAGCGTTCCGGCTTCGTGCCGAGAATGCGGTAGATATTGCCGAAGGTGCCACCCTCGACCTTGATGACGAAGCCACCCTCGTCCACGGCCTTGGGACGGATGATGATGCGCGGCTTCTTCGCTTCGGCTGCGGCGGCCTCGGCGCGGCCCTGTTCAACGACCTCGGCGAGAGCGTAGTTGAGTTGCTTGAGCCCTTCGTGGGTGACGCTGGAGATTTCAAAGACGCGGTAGCCGCGGGCTTCGAGGTCGGACTTGACGAAAGCGGCAAGCTCGCGGCCTTCCGGCACGTCGATTTTGTTCAACGCGACCAGCTGGGAACGCTGCAGCAGGGGCTTCTGGCCCTCGGGTACCGGGTAGGCGTCGAGTTCGCCGAGGATGACGTCGAGGTCGCTGATCGGGTCGCGCCCGGGCTCAAGCGTGGCGCAGTCGAGCACGTGTAGCAAAGCGGTACAGCGTTCGACGTGGCGCAGAAACTCGAGTCCCAGACCCTTACCCTCGCTCGCGCCCTCGATCAGGCCGGGTACGTCGGCGATGGTGTAACGCGACTCGCCCGACTCGACGACGCCGAGGTTGGGGTGCAGCGTGGTGAAGGGGTAGTCGGCGATCTTGGGCCGGGCGGCACTCATGGCGGCAATGAGGCTGGACTTACCGGCGGATGGATACCCGACCAGCGCGACATCCGCCACGGTCTTGAGCTCGAGGTAGACGTCGCCTTCCCAGCCGAGCGTGCCGAGCAGGGCGAAGCCGGGGGCCTTGCGTTTGGTCGAGGCGAGGGCGGCGTTGCCGAGCCCGCCCTGGCCGCCGGGCGCGACGGTCAGGCGCAGGCCGGGTTCATTCATGTCGAGGAGCTGGTTGCCCTCAACGTCCTTGACCACGGTGCCGATGGGCACCATGAGCTCGCGCATGTCGCCGTTGTGGCCATTGCGGTGGTCGCCCATGCCGGGGCCACCGTTGTCGGAACTGCGGTGCGGCGAACGGTGATAGCCAAGCAGGGTAGTCGTGCTCGAGTCGGCCACGAGCACGAGGTCGCCGCCGCCGCCGCCGTTACCGCCGTCGGGACCGGCGAGGGGTTTGAACTTTTCGCGCTTGACCGAAACGCATCCGTTTCCTCCATTGCCCGCTCGTAAATGCAGCGTCACGTGGTCAACGAATGTGGCCATGGAGTGCCCCTTTCAGGTGGCGCAAAAAATGCTTCAAAACAAGGTGCCATGAAACGACGTGCAATGCATCTGGGTCTGACAGAAAAATCTGTGACGGACAAACACGTCAGGGCGGACCGAAGCCCGCCCTGACGATATAACTGTGGAAACCTACTCGGCTGCCACCACGATGTTGATCACCTTGCGGCCACCCTTGGCGCCGAACTGCACGGAGCCGGCCGCCAAGGCGAAGAGGGTGTCGTCGCCGCCACGGCCGACGTTGACGCCGGGGTGGAAGTGCGTGCCGCGCTGACGAACGATGATTTCGCCTGCGCCGACAACCTGACCACCGAAGCGCTTCACGCCGAGGCGCTGGGCGTTCGAGTCACGACCGTTGCGAGTGGAACTCGCACCTTTTTTGTGTGCCATCTGTCTGTCTCCTCAGGCCTAGGCGATGCCGGTAACCTGAACGCGAGTGAGCTCCTGACGGTGCCCCTGACGCTTCTTGTACCCGGTCTTGTTCTTGAACTTCTGGATGACGATCTTCGGGCCGCGAAGGTTGTTCAACACTTCGGCGGTGACCTTGATCTTGGCCAGCGACGCCCCGTCAGAGGTGATCTTGTCGCCGTCGACGAGAAGCACGGCGGCCAGCTCGACGTTGCCGTCCTTGTCAGCCTTGATTCGGTCCATCGTCACGATGGTACCGACCTCTACCTTCTCCTGCCGCCCTCCGGCGCGCACAACTGCGTAAACCACTTTACGTACCAATCTCTGGGGAGCCATTGGGCTCCGAATCTGGAAATTCACTGCTGGAAATTCACTGGATAGCACGAACCGGTTGGCCCAGCGCACTCAGAAAACCTTGGCATTTGCGTTGATTTTTCCTAACGCACACCAAGGGTTGACTTTACCTGATCCGTTACCCGTGGTCAAACCAACGGCGCGGCGTGTCTGAACCAAACAGCGGCTCGTACACTTCGATCATGGCAATACTCATCGACCAGCCTAGCTGGCCGGCGCACGGAACGATGTGGGCACACCTCGTGAGCGACTCAGAACTTGACGAATTGCACACTTTCGCGGCCGCTGCCGGTATTCCATCGCGTGGTTTCGACCTCGACCACTACGACGTGCCCGAGGCACGCTACGCCGACCTGGTCGCCGCTGGAGCCCTGCCGGTGAGCTTTCGCGAGATGATCGTGCGGCTCCGCTCCAGCGGGCTGCGCGTGACGGCTCGGCAACGTCGCGAACGGTAGTGCCGGGGGCGGGACGGGCGGCGTTACCGCGGCGGGGTATGTGCGGCGAGGTCAGTGCGCTGGGGCCAGGGGGGCACCATTACTGCCACGTGGCGTCGAAGCCGATCACGCTGCGGCGCACCTCACCGGTCGCGACGTTCACGAACAGGGTCGTCGCATCCGTTGCCGCAGCGTTGACCGGGTATCCGTCGGACAGTTCGGTGCCGCGGTTCGGCACGATCTGAACGGCCAGGAACTGGTCGTTCGGCGAGAGTTCGAAACCGACAATCGTTTCTTCAGCGGATGCCGGCGCATAGACGGTGCGCGCCTCGCCACCATGCACGAGCGAGAGGTATTGCTGCGCGGAGCCGGTCGCCGCATTGAACTCGGCGACGCGCTGCACGTACCCGCCATCTTGCCCGACGAGGAACCGCAGTTCTGCGGTGTACTGGGTGGTGCCTTCCACGCTTTGCGGCACAATGGTGGACTCGGCGCCCTGCGAGAGGTCGAGCACGTACTGCCCGTCGCGGTCGGAGACGGAAATGCGCACGCCGTCGGGCGCAAACGCGGTGAGGTTGGCAAATTGTCCGAGCGGAACCGGCGGGTCGAGTTCTGGCTCATTCTCGAGCGGGTTACCACCGGACTGGTCAAGCGGATTGATCAGCAGCAGGGTCGAGTCGTATTGCTGTGCGACGATGTCGGCGCGACGGGCCATGAATCCCCAGGTCGTGACGCTGAGAGGGGCGCCCTCAAGGTCCGGTACCGCCGTGGCCGCATTGGTGCGCAGGTCGAGCACGAACAGTACATTCTCGTAGTGCGGGCCGGGGGCATCCGCTGCGCTGGTGAATCGAAAGCCGAGCAGGGACTGGCCGGGCGCGGCCTGCAGGTCGTGCACGAGGCCAACGCCGGGCAGGTTGAGGACCTCGGCGGTGCCGTCGGCGTCGACGCGGTAGAGGGCGTTGGCCAGGTCGGCGTTCACGGTGACCACGGCGAGCTCGCTGCCCATCGGTACGAACTGTTGAATAGTGGGGGCCTCGAAGGCAACGGCGGTGTCGGTCGAGCCGATCGTGGTGCGCAGAATGCGGTCGGCGGCCCGGGTGCCGACTTCCGTGGAAGGCGCCGCGCGGCTGAGGTAGTACAGCGAGGGCTCGCTCGTGCTGAATTCTGCGCTCAGCGTCGATTCTCGGTCGACGGCGGAACCGGTGATTTCCCGAACCGAGACCGCATAGTCGGTGTTGTAGGCGAGCGCCTGAGGAAAGGAGATCACGACGGAGTTCCCGCTCGTCGTGACGTGAAACGCTGTGGCCGGTTCGATGCTGACCTGCTCCGGGGTGACCGGCGCCAGTTGACGGTTCGTTGCGAGCACCAAACGTGCGTTGGCGGACGACACCGCGGAGGTCGTGTCGACGTCGACGGCGGTGAGCCGAGGTCCGCTGAGCAGGTTGACTGCGACGAGGGCGAGACAGGCCACGACCAGGCCGCCCACGAGTATCCAGAGTGCGCGGCGAAACCGGCGCAGGGCGCTCTGCTGCTCATCCGGCTGCAGGTTCGCCGGCTGCAGGTTCGCCGGCTGCAGGTTCGCCGGCAGCAGGTTCGCCGGCTCAATAGACATAGGGGTCATTCGGCTGGTCAACGGGAAGAATCTCCACCGGCGTAATCGCCAGCGGGTCGCTCGCAGTGGCGCTCACGCTCAGATCGAACCGACCGGTGACCTGCACCCAGTCGTCGACCTCATACTCGGCCTGCCAGCCCGGCAGATAAACCGGAACGCCGATCGGCTGGGCGTCGACCGCGCAGCAGGTGACAACGAACCGGGCGACATAGAACACGTTGTCGGGGTCTTGGGCATCGGGCGTCACGAATCCGGTGACCTGGGCGGTCTTGTCGGCGTAAAAGGCGGGATCGGAGGATTGTGCGAGCAGTGATACCCACTCCCGCACGCTGAGCTGTTCGAAATCTCCGGTACCGATGAGTGCCGCGGCCTGGTCGGCGTCGTCGTCGGTGCCGAGTCCGCCAGAGTTCACCTCGCGCTGGGTGGCGGTTGCGCTCGTCAGGGTAGTGGGCGGAACAACGACCATGGCGACGCCCATGATGAGGAGCAGCACGACTCCCATGCCGGTCAGCGTCGTTGCAACCCGGCCAGTGTGCTCGACCTCGAACAAACGGCGGCGGGCGAAGCCGGCGCTCACAAGCACGAGCCCGATGACGGCCATGACAATCGTGAACACGAAGTAGCGCGGGTGGATATACAGGCCGAGCTGGCCGCTCAGGCCCAGCCAGAGGGTCGTCACAACGACCACGAGGCTGAGCACGACGCCCTGCCAGCGATCCGCCCAATAGCGCAGGGCCGCGCCTCCAGAGCGCTGTCGATTAGGCAACATAGTTCACCAGCAATCCGAGCGCCGCACTCATGAGGCCCACAACGACGGTGATCTGTATCAGGGTGTGGCTCGTGAAGGTCGTACGCATTAGGGCGAGCATCTTGACGTCGATCAAGGCGCCGAACACCAGGAACGCCACAATGCCACCGGGTAGAAAAGTGCTGCCGAAAGACAACACGAAGAAAGCGTCAACGTTGGAACAGACCGCCACGATGAAGGCCAGGGCCATCATGGCGAGCACCGACCAGACCGGGTTACTGCCGAGGGCGAGTAGCACCGACCGAGGAACGAAGACCTGGGTCAGGGCGGCCACGGCGGAACCGATGAACAGGGCCGGCATGATGACCGAGGTTTCACGAATGAAAATCTCCGTGGTCTGGCTGAACCGGCTCTCACGGCCGAGCCCACCGTGCTCATGATCGTGGCCGTTCGTCGAACCGGTCGCACAGGCCGCTGCGAACTTGGTCGCCAGCAGGCTTTGCGGGTCGGGGTGCTTGCTGAACAACCAGCCGACCACGTTGGCGATGAGAAACCCGCCGAGCAGGCGGGCCACCAGAATGTGGCCATCCCAACCGAAGGCCTGGTGCGTGGTGATAATGGTGATCGGGTTCAAAATGGGCGCGGCGAGCAGAAAGGTGATCGATTCGGAGACGGTGAATCCGCCGACCATGAATCCTCGGGCCAACGGCACGTTTCCGCACTCGCAGACCGGAAAGAACATGCCGAGCAGCGAGATTGAGGCGCGCCGCAGCACAGGATTGCGCGGCAGATGCCGGGCAAGCACGCCGTGTGGCAGCCAGACCTGCACGACCGCTGAGAGCAGAATGCCCAGAAAGACGAAGGGTACCGACTCGATGATGACGCTGATCGCCAGTGTGAGGGTGTCCTGCACCCGGTCGGGCAGCTGCCAGTCGCTTAATTGCTCATCGACGAACGCCGGCGACAGGGCTCGAACGACGAAAACGGCGAGTACGACCAACGCCCCCGCGGTGATGCCGAGAGGCCATCGCCGCAGGAGAGGAAGCTGCCCGCCGATTGCGTTACCGCCTTACTTGATTCTCGCGCCTATTCCTCTGTTCTAGTCGCCGCGCGGCGGCTGGCTGGGTGCCGACGCCGATGTGGACGCACCGGTCGCCGTCAGAATGGCCTGGCCGGTGGGACCACCGGCGGTCGTGACGCGGCGGCTGCGCGGGCGTCCCTGGCCGGGCAATTTCGGTTCCGGCAGAGAGTCGAGCACCGAGTCCAGCAGCTGGTCGGTGACCTGCTTGCTGGGGCGCCGTGCGGTGCGCGTCGACTTCTTCACCGGAATATCGAGAATATCAACGGGCTCGGAGCGCTCGACTGCGGGCGCCTGCACTTCGAAGGCTCCTGCTGCCGACGCGCCAGCTGACGTGTCTGTGGCCGAGTTGCTGCGGCCGCTGCGGATGCGGGGTGCGGCATTCGCTGCCGCCGAGGCGACGGACTCGGCGGCTGCCTCGGATACTCGCTCACTGGCCGGGGCAGCCGATGCCGCTGGCTCGGCCTGTTCCGCTTTGGCCTGACGTGCGCGGGCCTGTTCGGATCGCGACTGCTGGCCGCGCCCGCCCTGGCTGCGGGAACGCGACTGGCGGCCACGGGACCGCGCGGTGCTGGTCCGTTCGGCCTGCTCGGTGCCGGCCTGCTCAGTGCCGGCCTGCTCAGTGCCGGCCTGCTCAGTGCCGGCCTGCTCAGTGCCGGCCTGGTCAGTGCCGGCCTGGTCAGTGCCGGCCTGCTCGGTGCCGGCCTGCTCGGTGCCGGCCTGCTCGGTGCCGGCCTGCTCGGTGCCGGCCTGCTCGGTGCCGGCCTGCTCGGTGCCGGCCGGCTCGAATACGACCGGCTCGGTAGTGACCGTCGCGAGCTCAGCGTCCGCTGCCCGGGAGCCCGGCGCGCTGACGATCGCGATGGAACCGGTGCGGGTGATGGTACGTGCGGCGATGAGCGCGAGGGCCTGCTTGGCGTCCTCGGTGATGCCGTGGGTGCCCTGCCCGCTCTTCGGAGCGTCGGAACCGGCGTTGCTGCCGGAGTGAGCGTCGCGGTTGGCACCGTCACGCTGACCCGAGGTGTCGCGGTTGTAACCAGAACCGTTGTTGCCGGAACCGTTGCTGGCGGCCGAGTTGCCGCCGCTCTTGGCTCGCGGGCGGCGTTCCTGCGGCGGCTGCGCGGTCTGGCGGTGCTTCACGACCGGGTCGTGGTGCACGATGATGCCGCGGCCGGCGCAGGCCTCACAGTTCTCGCTGAACGATTCCAGCAGGCCAAGGCCGAGCTTCTTGCGGGTCATCTGCACGAGTCCGAGCGAGGTGACCTCGGCCACCTGATGCTTGGTGCGGTCACGGCTGAGGCACTCGATCAGGCGACGCGACACGAGGTCGCGATTGCTCTCGAGCACCATGTCGATGAAGTCAACGACGATTATGCCTCCGATGTCGCGCAGGCGCAGCTGGCGCACGATTTCTTCGGCCGCTTCTAGGTTGTTCTTGGTGACGGTCTCTTCGAGGTTTCCGCCACTGCCGACGAACTTACCGGTGTTGACGTCGACGACGGTCATGGCCTCGGTACGGTCGATCACGAGGGATCCACCGGACGGCAGCCAGACCTTACGGTCGAGGGCCTTTTCGATCTGCTCCGAGATGCGGAACTCGTCGAACGCGTCGACCTCGCCCTCGTAGGTTTCAACGCGCTCGAGCAGGTCGGGAGCGACCTGGCTGAGGTAGGTCTCAATCGTCGAGCGCACATCAGGGCCGGCCACGACCATCCGCTGGAAGTCCTCGTTGAAGACGTCGCGCACGATTTTGACCAGCAGGTCGGGCTCGCTGTGCAGTTCGGCGGGCGCCTGGGCCGACTCGACCTGCTCGGCGATGTTTGCCCACTGCAGGCGCAGCCGGTTGACATCGACGGTCAGCTGCTCGTCGGTGGCACCCTCGGCGGCGGTGCGCACGATGACACCCACGTTGTCGGGCAGAACCTCCTTGAGGATCTTCTTCAGGCGGGCACGCTCGGTGTCGGGAAGCTTGCGGCTGATGCCGTTCATCGAACCGTTGGGCACATAGACGAGGTAACGGCCGGGTAGGGAGACCTGGCTGGTGAGGCGGGCACCCTTGTGCCCGATCGGGTCCTTGGTTACCTGCACGAGCACCTTGTCGCCCGGCTTGAGCGCGAGCTCGATGCGGCGGGTCTGGTTGCTGCTGCCGGAGTTCTCGGCGGCGGCGTCCCAGTCGACTTCACCGGAGTACAGCACGGCGTTGCGGCCGCGTCCAATGTCGACGAAGGCGGCTTCCATACTGGGGAGCACATTCTGCACACGGCCGAGATACACGTTGCCGATGAGCGAGGCGTCCTGGTTCTTGGCGACGTAGTGCTCGACCAGCACGCCGTCTTCGAGCACACCGATCTGGATCTTGTTGTGCTTGGCACGCACGACCATGAGGCGATCGACGGACTCGCGGCGGGCAAGAAACTCAGCCTCCGTGATGACGGGACGTCGGCGTCCCGCGTCGCGGCCGTCGCGGCGGCGCTGCTTCTTTGCCTCGAGCCGCGTGGAACCCTTTATGCGCTGGGGTTCGGTGATGAGTTCGGGTTCGCGCGGGGCGCGCACCTTGACGACCGTGTTGGCGGGGTCGTCGGTGCCCGAACGATTCTCGTCGCCGGTGCGACGACGAGCGCGGCGACGAACGGTCGTGGCCGCCTCCTGATCGTCGTCATCCAGCTCGTGCTGTTGCTGCTGCGAGTGCTGCGACGAGCGGATGCCCGTGCGCGCTGGCATCGGCAGAATCTCCGGCGCCTGGAACAGCAGGGAGAACGACGGGCGAACCGGGGCCGCGACCTGATCATCCGTCTTGTCGTCTGTTTTATCGTCTGCGGGGGTATCAGCCATGGCGTCGGTCATCTGCTGCGCTCCGGTGACGTTGTTGTACTCCGCGATGGTCACTTTGGCGGGTGCGGGCTCAGCGGGTTCGCTCGGCACAACGGGCGACTCCCGTGCTGGGGCTACGTTTGACCGTGTGACCGGCGCCCTCCGGGTCGATTTGCGAGGGCCGAACAGGCTCTTGCGTTTCTTGTTTTCGTTGTCTTCCACCATCACTGGTGCGCTCCTTGACCGTTTGGGTGACCGCGCCACCCACCGGTTACTCTCTCGTGCGGGGTTGTCACCTTCGTGGAAACCTCGCGAATGTTTTACTGCGGCAACCGGCTTTGACCCCTGTTGGTGCTCAGGGACTGTGCTCTGGCTGCTAATACTTCGGGTCGTGGGACCCTTCTACTGGGCGACTGTTGCCCATTAAGCCTGTTTGGCGTCTGCTTGAGCGCGGCTCAACGACTACCCCCCGATTATCGCATGTAATCGCCCAAAGCTACGCCGCACGCGTGGCATAATCGCAAGAGTGCCACAGACAGAGCGTTCTCAGCGTCCAACAGGCCTGGCTGTTTTCCTGATCATCGCCGGGATTATCGCATTTGCAGCGGCCTTCGCCCTCACGCTCGACAAGATCCACCTGCTGGAAGATTCGAACGCTCAACTGAGTTGCAGCTTCAGCGTTCTCATCGGTTGCGCGACCAATCTCACCTCCCCGCAAGGCGCCGTTCTGGGCTTTCCGAATCCGCTGATCGGGATCGCTGCCTGGAGCGTGATCATCACTATCGGCATGGCCATTCTGGCCGGGACCAGATTTGCCCGTTGGTTCTGGGTCGGCCTGAACCTTGGCATGCTCGCCGCGGTCGTCTTCGTGATCTGGCTCATCGGGCAGAGCATCTTCGTGCTCGACGTACTGTGCCCGTGGTGCATGGTGACGTGGGCGGTGACCATTCCGGCCTTTTTAGCCGTGACCCTCTACAACTTCAAGGAGGGCAATCTGCCGGGCGGGGTATTCGTTCGCCGCATGGCCGGAGCCGCGTATTCCTGGATGTTTGTCATTACGATCGTCTGTTACATCGTGTTCTTCATCGTCGCGCAGGTCAACATGGACGTACTCAACCGGCTGTAGCCTGCAGCCGAATACAGGAATGGCCCCGCCTCACTCGAGACGGGGCCATTCATGTTCTTTCAGTCGAACCAGAGGGCGAGCTCGCGAGCGGCGGACTCGGGCGAATCCGAACCGTGGACGAGGTTCTGCTGCACCTTCGAGCCCCAGTCGCGGCCGAGGTCGCCGCGGATGGTGCCGGCAGCGGCGGTCGTGGGATCGGTCGTGCCGGCGAGAGCGCGGAAGCCTTCGATGACCCGGTTGCCGGCGACGCGGAAGGCGATGACGGGGCCACTTTCCATAAATTCGACAAGGGGTTCATAGAACGGCTTGCCCTCGTGCTCGGCGTAGTGCGCGGCGAGCAGCGAGCGGTCGGGTTCGACGAGCTTGACGTCGACGAGGGAGTAACCCTTGGCCTCGATACGGCGCAGAATCTCGCCGGTCAGGTTGCGGGCAACGCCGTCGGGCTTGACCAAAACAAGCGTTTCTTCGATCGGGGTGTTCATTCAATCTCCTTCTGGTGATCTATTCTCGAGCCGGTGATCATGCAGTAGGTCCACATCGCGGCAAACAGGGCTCCAACAAAGAACATGGCCGGGGTGACGAACCCGGTGGCGATGATGACCGCCTGCAGTAGCCAGCCGATCGGGTACGACCAGCGAAAGCGAAGCAGTCCGATCAGGGCGACCATGGCCAGGCAGAGCAGCACACCGCCGATGATCACGGCCAGCGGCGAGATTGGGCCGGGCTCGGTCGCCACGGACACGAGCCCGAGAGTGACCACCGCGCCCAGAAACACGACGATCGTTTCGAAACCGAGCAGGATCGTGGCAAGGCTGCGTCTCACCGAGCGCGGGCCCGACGAGCGGCGGAACTTACCAGCGGCGGTGTTTTCAGCGGGAGCGTTTTCAGCGGCGGTGTTTTCAGCGCC